>JAIRMP010000223.1 GCA_031258615.1 Spirochaetaceae bacterium
GGCATAAGGAGGTATCAAATGCCCGACTATATTCCCGGATCGGACGAAAAATTTCTTGAATGGTCCAAAAATCTCTACGCCTATGCGGTGGCAAATTTCAGCAGGTGGAGCGTCCCCAGCCCCCAAACGGCCCTGGAAAGCCGGCTTTCGGCCTACGAAACCACTTTTGAGACCGCCCAAAACCCCAACCGGGGGAAGGTGGACATACTGGCCAAAAACGAGGCGCGGGATGCCCTGAAAAAGGACATCCGCGTGTATGTAAAGGCGTATCTTATCAACAATCCCGCCGTAACGGACGAGGACAAGGCGGCAAACGCGTGGGTAGTTTCGTTGATTTCCGTGTCATTTTCCAGGTAATGACTGCTGATAACTTAGGCCAAGCTGGCCTGCCTGCCGGAATTCGAGGAAAATCATTATGGCGGTGATCGAGACGGAGACCGCGTCCGCCGCGGGCATCGCGACGATCACGCCGTAGAGCCCCCACAGCCTGCCGAAAATCAGTATGAACGGGGCGAGCAGGATGATCTGGCGGAGCATTGCGAGCAGGATAGATATTTTGGGACGCCCGGTGACGGCAAACATATTGGAGGAGACTATCTGGAAGCCGTTTAGCGGCAGGACGAGCAGGGCCGTGCGGAGCGCGAAGCCGGTAACGCGCATCAGGGCGGGACTGCCGTCCGGCACGAACAACCTTATGATGAAACCGGGGAATAAGCGCGTAACGATGAAACCGGCCGTACAGATGCAGGTAGCGGCGAGGACGGCCAGAAAGTATGCCCGGCGCGCGCGGTCGAACTTTTTCGCGCCATAGTTGAAACCGAGCACAGGCTGCGCCCCCTGGTTTATGCCGAAGACAGGCATCAGGATGAACATCGTGAACGAGTTGATTATCGTCATGCCGGACAGCGCGATGTCGCCGCCGTTGTCAACGCCGAGCGCCGCTTCCCCGTACCAGCCCATGCTCGAATTGAGCAGTAGCTGCACGGCGGACATCGCAAACTGGAGGAGGGCGGAGGCCGAACCGAAGGCCGCTATCGTCTTCACTATGCTGAAGGACGGCGTCAGGTTTCCGGGCCGCAGCCGGATCAACGCCTTGCGGCTGAAACTAAAATTCAGTATCCAGACGGCGGCGCAGAACTGCGAGATGATCGTGGCGAGGGCCGCGCCCTCCACCCCCCAGCCGAAGCCGAATATGAAGATCGGGTCGAGGATGGAGTTGAGACCCGCGCCGAAAACCATGGACAGGAGGGACATTATTGGAAAGCCCTGCGCCCGGCTGCAGTGGGAGAGGCCGAAACTCAGTTGGAAGAATACCTGGCCCACGAGGATTATGCGGTAGTAGCGGCGGGCGTACCCTATCGCGGCGCTGCCGTCCTGCGCGCCGAGCATGGCGAGCAGCGGATCGAGCAGCGCAAGCTCGATGATAGTGGCGAGCAGCCCAACCGCGATCAGCAGGAAGAAGCAGTGGTTAAGCGCGTTCTCCGCGTCCTCCCGCTTTCCCTGGCCCATCCGCATCGAGATCATGTTTGCCGCGCCTATGCCGAACAGCATGGCAAAGGCCATAGACAGCGTCATAAGCGGCATCACCAGGGATATACCGCCGAGCGCAATCTCGTCCACGCCGCGCCCCACAAATATGCGGTCTACCACGTTGTACAGCGCGTTCAGCAGCATCCCGCCTATGGATGGTATCGAAAACCGGAGAAGGAGGCGTCCGACCGGCTCCGTTCCCAGGCGGTCGGCGGCGTCCGGCTTTGCGTCCTGTAGAGGCTGAGGGGATGGCGACGGCTTCGGCTCTGATGTCCGCGGTGTTCGCAAGGGTACCGGCCTCCCTTTAACCACGCCGCCGGCGTTCCGCCATGCGATGTTTGTAGAATTCGGTAAAGCCTTCCAGCGTGCTGTTGATAAGCTGTTCCCCGCCTATACCCGCCTCCGCTATCACGGCCAGCGCCGCGTCGAAGCGGCCTACGTCATCCTGGTAATGGGCGTCGCTGCCGCAGCTTATAAGGCAGCCGAAATCTTTGGCCAGGCGGGCGATCGTCTTACAGTTTTCGGCGCTGCCCTTTCTTACCTTGAAGGAACTGTTATTTATCTCAAGCGCCTTGCCGAGTCGGGCGGCGGCCTTCACGACCGCTTCGTAGTCTACCGGGTAAACCCGGTTTCCAGGATGGGATATACAGTCAACAAAGGGGTTTTCAATCGCCGCAAGCATGGCGCGGGTGTTAGCGGTTTTGGAAGCCGGCGCAAAACAGGCTTCGTGGAGCCCCGCCATCACAAAATCAAGAACTTTTAAGTATTTAACGGGCAGATCGAGGCCGCCGGTCTCGTCCATGATGTTCAATTCCACCCCCCGAAACAGTTTTATACCACGAATTTGATGCGGCAGCACTCCCAAATTGCCAAAATAGTACGGATGAGGCAGTCCGCCCTGAAGCGCAGGTCCATGCTCCGTC
Source organism: Spirochaetaceae bacterium (assembly GCA_031258615.1). Classification (GTDB taxonomy): domain Bacteria; phylum Spirochaetota; class Spirochaetia; order Treponematales; family Breznakiellaceae; genus JAIRMY01. The sequence continues at coordinate 2,454 of JAIRMP010000223.1, forward strand.
AACACAAAGCCCTTCAAGCCGTGTTTTGCCGCGCCGCTGACAAGTTCGTCTATCGTTGAATAAGCGTGCAACGACGCGATGGAATGTGTGTGCGTGTCTATCTCTATCTTCATTCAAACTTCATTCAAGTAATTGTAAGGAACCGTCCGTCCTTTATACCGGAAACCCCTCACCCTGTCAACAGACCGTACAGTTCCTAACGCGCATGACGCGGCGCTTGACCCTGCCTGCAACTATGCGCCATACTTTAAAAATGTTGACCCTAAGAAGGAAGGAGGTGATTTTGTTTGGCAAACATCGTTGTCGATGAATACGAACCTCTGGAAAAGGCCATCAAGCGCTTTAAGCGCATGGTCGAAAAAGAAGGCATCATACGTGAATTCAAAAGGCGTGAGTATTATGAGAAGCCTTCAACTGTTCTTAACCGTAAAAACAAGGCATTACGCCGCAAACTCGTAAAGAGAACACGCGGCGGCAGAAACGGCAGGAGCGAAAGCTAGACGCATAGCCTGCGCCTCCGGCGCAGGCTTCCCATACCTCCCCGGCATGAAATCTTGATACGTTGAATTATCCCCTCTCCTCCTTCAGGATGAAGGCCTTCACCCTGAAGGCTGTACTCAGGGACGGCGTTCGGTTATAATGGACGGGATGATAGAAGACCTGACATTCGCGTTCAAAACTTTTCGCCGCAACAAGACGCGCACCATACTTTCACTGCTTGGCATTATAATAGGCGTAGCGTCCGTCATCGTGATCACCTCTATAGGAGAGAGCGCCCAGCAGAATGTAAAAGCCGCCTTCGGTTCTTCCGGCCTTAACCTGGTGCGAGTTTCCTCAGGCTGGAGGCTGAGGGCGGCAAACATCAATTTTAACGATGCGTTCAAGGAAAAATTGTTTGACGAAGTCAGGCATATAAAACGTATATGGCCTATCAATTCGGTAAACGCCACGCTGCGCAACAACGACAACGATGTGAACGCGTCTGGCAGCGCGGTTGAGTACGGCTACCTGGAAATGTGCGGCATGAAACTGGATTATGGGAACTATTTTTCGGTCTCCGACGACGCGCGGGGCGCTCAGGTAGCGGTACTCCAAAGCGATGTCGCAAAATCCCTGTTCCCGGAAGGGAACGCCGCCGGAAAGAAAATAGTCTTGATACAGCAGGGGCAGTCCTTCGCCTTTACTGTTGCCGGCGTTCTTGCCGAAACAAACGGTTTTTTTGAGAACGCCTCCATCTACCTGCCGCGCGGTTTCTACACAAAGAAAATCGCGCCCTCACAGGACGCTTCCTCGTTCGTGCTGGAAGCGGACAGCCAGAATCATGCCGTAGAGCTTACCGACGCGGTACGCGCGTACATCGCCTCCCTCACCGGGGATGAGTACTCGGTCAACATCATGTCCATGAAGTCGGCGCTGTCCCAGTTCGAGTCGGTCTCCGGCACGATGAGCCTGCTGCTTTCCGGGATAGCGGCTATTTCGCTGCTGGTGGGCGGCGTCGGCATCATGAACATAATGATAGTAACGGTAACGGAACGGAAAAAAGAAATCGGCATACGCAAAGCGATTGGCGCTTCCGGCGCGGCGATACGGACGCAGTTTCTGGTCGAGGCTGCGGCTATAACGTTGACGGGCGGCCTTATCGGTATAGCGGCGGGTCTGCTGATAAGCCTGTGCGCGGTATACGTGATGAACTGGCCCTTTATGGTGAACGGGACTGTCTGCCTCGCATCGTTCCTGTTCTCGGCCTTCATCGGCGTGTTCTTCGGCTTTAACCCCGCCTCCCGCGCGGCAAAACTGGACCCCGTCACCGCCCTCCAGTCCCCCTGACAGGCAGCCTAAAAGGGCGCCCCGTCAGCCGCCGCCTATTGGCGGCTGGACAAGCGCTCCGCGCTTGGACAACCGCTACGCGGTTGTCTCCGCAAACTCCACCCTGCTTGTAAAGCCGCTTGCAAGGACGACGGCTCAACGCTGTGCGTTGAGCTCCGGAGTTTGCGCCGCCCGCCTTCGGCGGACTTACCGCAAACTCCAGACCGAAGCGCGTAACCCGCCTGCCTGCCTACGGCGCAGGCTGGCCCTCTTTCACGCTCAGCGTCCTTGTAAAGCCGCTCGGAAGGACGACTCGTAACCCGCTATCTTTCACGCTCAGCGTATTGCAAGGACAATGACTCAGCTATTGGCGTATGTTTGGTGCAGGCTGGCCTGCCGTACGTTTGGTGCAGGCTGGCCTGCCCTGCCCTGCCTTGTTTGAAAATTGATGGGGGGGTATTCTTTAGATGGTTGTTAATTTTGGGGAAAACGTACCTAAGGCAGGATTTATGGATTATTTAAGTGAATTGATAACGCGCTATCCATGTTTGTCAGTATGCGGGGATGACATAGGCGGGGCGTACGAAATACTGGAGACGGCTTACCGGATGTCCGGGAAAGTTTTGATTGCGGGCAACGGCGGAAGCGCCGCGGACGCCGACCATATCGCCGGTGAATTGATGAAGGGATTTGTAAAGAAACGGAGACCGCCGGCGCGGTTCCTCGAATCGCTCCGTCAGATTACGGACGAAAAAACGGCGGACTACCTTGCCACCCGCATACAGGGAGGACTTCCCGTGATCAACCTGTCCAGCCACAGCGCGTTGATGACGGCGGCGATAAACGATATAAGCGGAAGCATCATATACGCGCAGCAAGTTTACGCCTACGCGGACAAAAACGACGTATTTATCGGCATATCAACGTCAGGCAATTCGGAAAACGTGTACCTGGCCATGCTTACGGCGAAGGTGAAAGGACTTAAAACAATAGCTTTAACCGGCTCCTCCGGCGGTAAAATAGCAAAATTGGCGGATGTTTCCGTAAAGGCGCCGGAAACCGAAACTTACAAGGTGCAGGAATTGCACCTGCCGGTGTACCACTGCATCTGCCTTATGCTGGAGGAACGCTTTTTTGATTAAAGCCGTAATCATGGCGGGGGGAAAGGGCACGCGCGTTGCCAGCGTCGCCCCCGGTATCCCCAAACCAATGATACCGGTAAACGGGAAGCCGGTTCTTGAACATCAGGTTGAAAGCCTTAAAAAAAACAGCATTTCCGAAATAATCATCGTTACGGGACATCTGGGACATACAATAAAAGATTATTTTTCGGACGGCAAAAAATATAACTGTAACATTTCTTACTATGAGGAAGACACCCCGCTTGGTTCCGCCGGGGCGCTGTTCAAAATACAGGAACGCCTGGACGATGACTTTTTGCTCGTCAACGGCGATATAATCTTTGATATTGATCTTTCACGGTTTGTTGAATTTCACCGCGGGCGCGCAGCGCTTGCGACCCTTGCCGTCCATCCGAACAGCCACCCGTTCGACAGCGCGCTGCTGGAAACCGATTCGGAATCGCGAGTCGTCTCATGGCTCAACAAAGAAGACCCCCGGAAGTATTACAGGAATCAGGTGAACTCAGGGCTTCACATCCTGTCAAAAAAACTGCTGGAAGGCGCGAGTTTTCCTGACGAAAAAGTAGACCTGGACAGGGACATACTGAAACCGGGCGTTTCCACCGGAAAAATCTTCGCGTACCGTACGCCGGAATACATCAAGGACATGGGCACGCCGGAACGTTACCGCCAGGTTGAAAAGGATATGAAGTCCGGGCTCGTCCAAAAAAAGAATCTTGCGAACAGGCAGCGGGCCATGTTCATAGACCGTGACGGAACAATCACAACGCTTGACGGCTTTGTAACAAGGCCGGAACAGCTCGTGCTGGCGGACGGCGCGGCGGCGGCGGTACGGATGATAAATGAAAGCGGCTTTCTGGCAATCGTGATAACGAATCAGCCCGTTATTGCGCGCGGTGAATGTACGGTAGAGGAACTGGACGAGATACACCGCAAGATGGAAACTGACCTGGGCTTTTCCGGCGCGTACATTGACGATATTTTTTACTGCCCGCACCATCCGGACAAGGGCTTTGCGGGAGAACGCCCCGAATACAAGATTGAATGTGAATGCCGCAAACCGGAACCGGGCATGCTCCTTGCCGCCGCAAAGAAATACAACATCGATCTGTCAGAATCGTATATGGCAGGCGACAGCAACAAGGACGCGCTTGCGGGGCTAAGGGCGGGCTGCCGGCCTGCCCTTATCAGGGCAGGCCGGCAGCATAGCGCGGAAACGGTTGACGACCGCGAGGCACCCGTATTTGGAAGCCTGTACGACTTTGTGGAACAAACATTGAGGGCTTATGGAAGCGCCGATTTATGCGGTTGACGCGACAAGAAAACGCCTCTTTAGCCGATAGACCAAAGAGACGTTTCCGCACAGTTCCTACGCTGTGAGGTTGTCCTCTCCGTCCGTATTTTTTTTGTGTTTGGCGGGCAAAAAAGAAAAATCCGTATTGAAGTATTTATTCATATCGACATTTCTAAAGATACGCCTTAACAGCGCGCGGTAAATCGCAAACGACAGAAATACAGACACAATAAACACAACAGGCAGGACAAACACGATAAAATTGTCGCTTATCAGCGGCTTTATGAAAACAAAAAACAAGAAAAACATGGCAATGAACAGCAATACCGTTAAAAAAATATTAAAAGCTGTCGCCGCGATAATAAAAATAATTGTATTTCCTTTTTTTGTCATGGACCTACCTCCCTTTTTGCGTTTGACGCGGGAAAAAACAGCGAAATCAGCCATATAAAAATGCATACAACGACGGATGAGTCCGCGATGTTGAACGTAGGCCAGCGTTCAAAACCAAGTATGCCGAAAAATTTAACGCTGATAAAATCAACGACGCCTTCCGGACGGAATATGCGGTCTATCAGGTTGCCTATGCCGCCGCCTATTATTCCGGCAACTGCCCAGCGCTGTAAACCTGTAAAATCGTTGGATTTCCAGTAAAAAAAACATAAAAAGCCCAGTACGATAAGCGGCAGCACTATGAACAGCGCCGGGCGAATCGACTCCGGCAGCCCGGCCCCCAGGCTGAACGCTATCACCTTGTTGCGCACATGGTACACGCGGAGTAAATCATTGTTAAAAACATCCGCAATCATTGTCCCGATGGGCCACCTGCCGGCTATGTAAGATTTTGTGATCTGATCGAGCAGCACTATCAGTACGGTGAGCGAAAAAGGCAGCGCCTTCTTCAAAACGGTTGAATTGTTTTCAGTCATTAATATCCCCTGTAAAAAAGTCTTTAATAAAAATATAAAAAAGCGGCTGTCCCGCCGCTTAACCGGGGATTAACGCGGAAGCGCTACCCCCCCCCCCCCCCTATAACCCGGTCGGTACATCAATAAATTCGGCGTCAATATTCAGTTCCCGCCTGCAATGATCCATCAATTTAAGGACTCCCCACACCTCGGTCGCATAGTGCCCGGCTGAAATCATATTGAGTCCGCCCTCAAGCGCCGCATGGTATATGGAATGGGAGCTTTCGCCTGTAACGTACAGGTCTACGCCTTCTTCAATCGCCTGCGCCGCCTCCATAGCGGCCCCTCCGGAAATAACGGCGCAGGTGGCATTTTCGGCCTTGCCGAACGGGTAGATAGCGACGGGAAGCGAATCGCAGAAACTGACGCGCCGTACCGCATCGTCTATGGTCAGCGGCCTGCGTAACCGTCCCTTGAAGCCGATTTTTATGCCGTGGTACAGGCCAAACGGTTCCTTATCCTCAATGTCCAACAGGCCGGCCAGCACTGCATTGTTCCCCACCTCGCTATGTTTATCGAGAGGAAGGTGCGCGGCGTAAATGGCCAAGTTATTTTTGAGCAAGAAGTCCAGACGTGAGCGCAGGACGCCCCCGATTCCGAGCGGCGCGCCCCAGAAGAGCCCGTGATGAACAAAAAGCATCCCCGCGCCGCAAGAGACCGCCCTCTTGAACGTTTCAAGGCAGGCGTCAACCGCAAACGCTATTTTCAGCACATCTGCTCCGTCGTTGTCAACCTGCAAACCGTTCAAAGACGAATCGACCGCTGTAAAATCATCCAGTTTCAAAACATCACGAAAAAAGGCGTCAAGCTGCCGGGTTTTCATACCATTTCAGCATATATCAAAGCCCCGAAAAAGAAAACCCGCCGCACTGCCCGATGAAATTCAAGGATAATTACTCGGCAGCAGGTGTGTTTGGTGCAGGCTGGACAAGCGCTATGCGCTTGCCACCTCACTTGCAAGCCATTCCTTTATGTTGCGTTTTTCGTAGTCAAAGCTCACCCCCACCTTGAATAGCTTCTTCCCACTCCCGCGCCAGGGAAGCAGGTACTCCTTGCTGTCAATCTGCGCCAACGCTTCCTCAGCGCTCCCGTTCAGCTTGAACTCAAAGCAGTACACCTGCTTCCGCGTCTCTACAAGCGTGTCTATACGCCCGTCCGCCGTCTGCACCTCGGACAACGCCATCAGCCCCATCATCCTGAACACGAGGTGCACTATCGTCTGGTAGTACTTCTCGTCCTTCAAATGTATACCGTAGGGGATAGCCGCGAATATCGTCCTCAGCGCGTTCATCGCACCGTCCACATC
>JAIRMP010000236.1 GCA_031258615.1 Spirochaetaceae bacterium
TGATTATTGCTTGACCAGGCGGTCCACGTCAATGGTAATTCGCCGCCAGTCCCGATCCACTTCGCCGCTGATCAGCACAGGATCGTCCGGGCCGATCTGCTGGCCGCGCCAGACTTCATCGTCAATTTCCACCTCCATGGTGCCGGTGGCGTCCTTGAAGGTATAGGATTCGCCGCCGAGGTGCCCGATGATGTTGCCCTTAAGGGACAGGGCGGCATCGTCGTGCAGAGTCAGGGCCTGCTGCACGGTTACAAGGACAGCATTATCAACTACATCTCCGATGCGGGAGAGAAGTGGACGGCAACCATCAAAGATTTTGTCTATTTCCACTACCAAAACGGCGATAAGTCCAAAGGCCACCATGATGATGTCATCAAATACATCAGCGGCGACAACCAGGGCTATACCGGAAGCTTCGCCGAGTGGTTTGACGAATAACCGGTGTGCCTCCCGGCGCACATCGGGCAAACAAGGCGGAGCGGGGGCGTTGCGGGGGCGGCGCCCCCGCTGAGGGGGGCGCCGTAAGAATTGCGTAGGGCGTAAGCCCGTAGCAAGTCTGGAGGCAGGGGGGATACGTCCCCCCTCCTAATTTTCAGAGATCGGGCGGAGACGCGCAGCGACAATGATCGAAACGGGCATAACCGGGACGCTTGACATTCACGCTTGCTCATGGCATCGTGTTTTTATGATGATTAACGCGATGTCCGGCGAAACCGGCGGTCAGGGAAACGGGTTTCCGTACTTTTTCTACTACTACTTTTCCCACGCGGTACCGTGGAGCCGGGCGTTTTGAGGTTAAGGCCGGAAACGCCGTTTACCTTGTAAAAAAGGGGGGCTCCGAAAGGGGCCTCCCTTTTTTTATGCGCGGGACGGCGGCGTTTGCCTGCCCGCGGCTATGGGCAGCGAGGTTGTCGCGGCCTCTCCCATTGGCTTTGCGGCAATTTTTTCAAGGAGGAATTTTGACATGATTATAGCGCTGAAACATGGGGCGGCTACGGACAAAATCGGAAGTTTTAAGGCGTTTCTGGAAGGTCTGGGGGTGAAGGTACACATTTCCGAGGGCGCCTCGCAGACCGTGCTGGGGCTTGTGGGGGACACTTCGGGAATAGACGAGGATGCCCTGATGTCCCACCACCTGGTAGAGAAGGTGATCCGCGTGCAGGAACCGTACAAACGCGCCAACCGGATGTTTCACCCGGAAGACACCAGAATCGACATTGACGCAGGCCGCGGGCAGACCCGGCGTATCGGCGCTGGATACCTGGGGATAATAGCCGGCCCCTGCTCTGTCGAAACGAGGGGGCAGATCGTCTCCGTGGCGAAAGCGGTGAAGGAAGCGGGCGCGGGATTTCTCCGCGGCGGCGCCTTCAAACCGCGGACGAGTCCGTACAGTTTTCAGGGTCTTGGCTGCCGGGGGCTGGACCTGCTCCTTGAGGCGAAGAAAGAGACCGGCCTTCCTATCGTGACCGAGCTTATGTCCATCCGCCAGCTTGAGGTATTCGATGGGGTGGACATTATCCAGGTGGGGGCCCGGAATATGCAGAACTTTACGCTGCTGAAGGAGCTTGGTCGCTGTAGGAAGCCGATCCTGCTGAAACGGGGGCTGGCCTCGACGATAACGGAGCTGCTGATGGCCGCCGAATACATTATGAGCGGAGGCAACGAGAGTATCATCCTCTGCGAGCGGGGTATCCGCACATTTGACAGCCATACGCGGAACACCCTGGACCTTTCGGCAGTCCCGGCGCTCAAACGGCACACCCACCTGCCGGTGATCGTAGACCCGAGCCACGCTACGGGCATCGCCTGGATGGTGCCGGCGATGGCAAAGGCCGCCATTGCCGCCGGCGCGGACGGGGTGATTGTCGAGGTCCACAACGATCCGGAGAAAGCCCTCTGTGACGGCGAGCAGTCAATTACGCCGGACGCCTTTGCCACGCTGATGGAGATTCTGAAAAGGTACGCCGAATTTGAGGGAAAACTTATGTCGTGAAGTCATGGGGTTCTTCAAAAAGCGGTAGTGGGTAGGAGGCAAATGCCCTTACCTTCCATGAACAAAACAGCGTACAATGAATCTATGAAAAAACGCCGTTTACCGCTGGGGGTGCAGGCCTTCTCAAAAATACGGGAAGCAGAATGTGTCTACGCTGATAAGACAGAACGGATTTACCAGTTGGTTACCGAGGCTATAGGACCTGTCTTCCTTGCCCGCCCGCGCCGGTTTGGAAAGAGCCTGCTATGTTCCACGCTCGCCGCCCTTTTTGAAGGGCGGCGAGGGAGTAATCCTAAGTCGGTAACGACGGACGCCTGGTATGAGAGTGAAGAGAATTATGTACACGAACCAGCGCGAGCGGGTACAAGGCGGTTATGTGCAATGCCGCAAAAGCGTCTTAAAAAACATACTTTTTGATTAATTTATGGGAAATTTATAAAAGCTATTAACTTTATAAAATAAATGGGCTATACTTAGTATATCCTATGATTTTAAGGACGGAAATTATGACAACAGCTATTGTAAAATGGGGAAATAGTCAGGGGATACGACTCCCAAAGGCTTTTTTACAAAATATCAATATATCTGAAAATGATATGGTTGATGTCTTAGTAGAAAATGAAGCAATTGTTATTAAAAAAATATATGGTAAAAAACATCGAACCACAAAAGAACGACTTATGGATTTTTATGGTCAGAA
>JAIRMP010000012.1 GCA_031258615.1 Spirochaetaceae bacterium
CGGCTTTTCACCGTTTCCCGATTTCTTGCCGTCTTCCGGGTCCTCGATGTCAAGCTCCAATCCGTCCAAATCCTTGCAACCGGACAGACTGAACGTCAAGCCAATGGCAAAGAGCAAAGTGAAAAAAACAGCGAAAAAGCGTAAATTCCCCCTATGGGGGGGGGGGGGGCTGCCAATGCAGACCTAAACGTGTTTCTCATATATACCTCCATGAGAAAAAAGATTTGAGGTTCATTGCCTCATGAGTACAATATACCACAAGTGTTCCAAAATATCAAGTTTTTTCGCAAAATTTTCAGTAATCCGGGTTCACCGCCGCTATCCGGTGAGAGAGGCCGTATCCACCCTCGCGGGGAAGCCGAGCAGACTGCGGATTTCATCGTCGATGAGGGTTTCCCTTTCAAGCAGGGCGGCGGCCAGGCGCTTAAGTTTCGCCCTGTTTTTGGAGAGAATTTTTTCCGCGGCGGAGCGGGCTTCATCCAGGAGGCGCTTTATGGCGGCGTCGATCTGGCGGGCCGTTTCCTCAGAATAATCCTTGTGGCGGGCAATCTCCTTGCCCAGAAAGATAGGCTCATCCTTCTGCCCGTAAGTTACCGGCCCCAGTTCTTCGGACATACCCCACTGGCAGACCATCTGCCGGGCCATGCCGGTAGCCTGCTCAAGGTCGGCCTGTGTACCCGTAGTGGTTTCGTTGAACACAAGCCGTTCGGCGGCCCACCCGCCGTAGCAGATCACGATGCGGTCCAGCAGCCAGGCGCGCGTATGGGCGTAATTGTCCTGTTCGGGCAGCGAAACGGCCATGCCGAGCGCTTTCCCGTGAGGAACTATCGTAACCTTATGCAGCGGATCGGCGTTTTCCAGGAAATAATGCAGCAGCGCGTGTCCGGCCTCGTGAAAAGCCGTCATGCTGCGTTCCTTTTCCGAGATTGCCAGTGATTTCCGGGCCACCCCCATCAGTATTTTATCGCGGGCCTCCTCAAAGTCCGACATATCGACAGATTCCTTGTCCTTGCGGGCTGCCAGAAGCGCCGCTTCGTTCACTAAATTGGAAATATCGGCCCCGCTCATACCGGGCGTAGCGCGCGCGATCCGTGGAAGGTCAACTGTTTCCGCAAGCGCGACTTTGGCGCTATGGATTTCAAGGATAGCCTCGCGCTCATTAATGTCCGGCATCGCCACAACAACCTGGCGGTCGAAGCGTCCGGGCCGCAGCAGCGCCGGATCGAGCACGTCAGGACGGTTTGTCGCGGCAAGGATGATCACGCCCTCCTTCGAATCGAAGCCGTCCATCTCGACAAGCATCTGGTTCAGCGTCTGTTCACGTTCATCGTGGCCGCCGCCGTAGCCGGCCCCGCGGGTCCGCCCCACCGCGTCAAGTTCGTCGATAAAAATGATACAGGGACTCGCCTTCCGCCCCTGCTCGAACAGGTCGCGCACGCGGCTCGCGCCAACGCCGACAAACATTTCAACAAAATCACTGCCGGACATATGAAAGTACGCGACATCCGCCTCGCCGGCGACCGCCCGCGCCATCAGCGTCTTGCCGGTACCGGGCATCCCTACAAGAAGTATGCCCTTGGGTATCTTGGCCCCCATCCTGGTGAATTTCTCCGGGGACTTCAGGAAGGCCACAACCTCCTGCAGCTCAGCCTTTGCGTCATCCTGACCCGCTACATCGGCAAAAGTAACCTTCTTGCCGCTGTCGAAGTAGCGTTTTGCCCTGCTCTTGCCAAACTGAAAACTCTTCCCGCCAATGCCGCCCTGCATACCCCGGAGCATCATCCCTACCAGAAAAAATCCTACCAGCCAGGGCGCCAGTTCTATCAGCACACGGCCAAAAGTTACGCGGCCCGCGCTGCCTGTCACGCGGATGCCTTTCTCCCGGAGCATTGGGAGCAGGGCGGGATCCTGGTAAGGGATGATGGTTTTATAGTTGTCGACAGCGCCGTTATTTCCCTGACGGCTCCATTCTATCGTGTTGTTGTCGTAAATCGTTACCGTTGTAAGTTTGTCATGGTCAACAGCGTCCATGAAATCGGTATAGGCCACCGGCTGGACCGGCGCGGAGGTTTGACGAAGGTAAAAAAAACCGGCAACCGCCACAATAATCAACGGTATCAAAAATCCAACACGCGGCTTTTCCAGCTTTGGCGCCGGAGGAGTATAGTTTTGCCGCCGCTCTGACTGCTCCGGCTCGTAATCTTTACTATCGTCCTGCTTGTCGTTTTCGGGCATGGGTCTCCTTCACTTACAATATTTAATTGATGCTGTCAGTATATAGAAAAATTCCCCCATTGAAAACCCACCAGTGGGTTTAACGTACGCCAAAGGCTTAGGTTTTGTCCTTGAATGTCGCTAAGCGTGAAACATATATGCTTTTTCTTTATGAAGGGGGGCGCGATATTCCCCCCCATCCTCCGTCATACCGGCCTTACCCGGCGCGGTCAGCGGTTTGCGAATCGGCTGCTGATGCGTACCGTTGAAAAACAGGTTTACTGCCATTACAATGCGATCAATGTGTAGAATATTTTAGGGGCCGTTTCGCAATGCATAGTCCGCCTTCGGTAGTTCAAGAATTTAAAAGTGAGATTACAAGAAAGTGCATCCACCTTCTGATTGCCCTGGCGCCTGTGCTGGCTATGGTGAGCGCCGGTTTCGCGGTGGCAATGCTGATACTGGGCATCATGCTCTACATTTTTTTGGAGGGCCTGCGTCTCTCAGGCGTCGAGGTTCCCTTTTTTTCAAAGATAATCCGCAAAACTTCAAGGCCGCGTGACGGCAGCCATTTTGTACTGGGCCCGGTAACGCTAGGAGCGGGCGCGCTGCTCTCGCTGTTGATGTTCCCCCCGGTGCCCGCGGCTATGGCAATATACGCGCTCGCCTTTGGAGACGGCTTTGCTTCCCTGGTCGGACGAATTTTTGGCCGCGTTCGCCCCCCCTTTCTTTTTGGAAAGAGTGTAGAGGGCTCCCTTTCCTGCTTTTTTTGCGTCCTCCTCTCCTCATGGTGTGTGTGCCGCGATGTCAGGGCATCCCTCGCGGCCGCTTTAGCCGCAACCGTGTGCGAGGCCCTGCCTCTCGGCGATTTCGACAACATCGTGATACCGCTTGCCGCCGGCCTTGCCGCCAGGCTTTCCCTCGGCCTCTGGTGCGTACAGGGGCTTTGATGTATGCGTGATTTAATCGGCCTGTTCTTTACATTCTTCAAAATCGGCCTGATAGCCTTTGGCGGCGGCTATTCCATCATGCCTATCATAGAGCGTGACCTTGTGAACGGCAGGGGCTGGCTCACGATGGATGAGGTGATCGAGTACTACACGATAGGACAGATAACTCCCGGCGTGATAGCGGTAAACCTTGCCTCGTTTATAGGTTACAAACGCAAGAAGGCTTTGGGGGCGGTCTCCGCCACAATGGGCTTCATATTTCCCGGCATACTGCTGATAACGCTGGCGGCGCTGATCCTTCAAAATTTTAGCGACACACCCGTCGTGCGGAACGCGTTTGCCGGTATACGCCTCGTGATAGCCGCGCTGATCACAAGAACCGTGATTACGCTTGCCGCCGCGCTGATCCGTAAGCAGCGCGGCCTTTTGCGGAATTTCATCGCGGTAGCCATTGCCGTGATCTGCTTCGCGCTCTCGCTCATCTGGCGCGCAAACCCTGTCATCCTCGTTGCCGCGGCAGGGATCACGGGTTTTTTCTGTTTTCGGCCCCGCGAGCCGCCAAAACATTGAGTCATTTACCCGCCCGACGCTATGAAGGCAAGGTATTCGCCGTAATCAGTCCTGTTTTCCCCGGCAAGACGCAGCAGCCGCTCGGCATCTATCCAGTTATTCCGGTACGCTATCTCCTCTATGCAGGACACGTAAAGTCCCTGCCGTTTCTGAATCGTGGCTATAAAGTTGGCGGCCTCCAAAAGTCCGTCATGTGTGCCTGTGTCGAGCCATGCCATGCCGCGTCCTAAAAATTCAACGGAAAGTCTATTTTCGCCCAGGTAAACATTGTTGATCGATGTAATTTCCAGTTCGCCTCGGGCGGAAGGTTTTACGGTTTTCGCGATTTCGAGCACGTCATTGTCGTAAAAGTACAGGCCGGGCGCCACATAGCGCGACTTGGGCGCTTCCGGTTTTTCTTCGAGCGAAACAACTTTGCCGGTCTCATCAAATTCGATAACGCCGAGTCCGCGCGGATCCTTTACATAGTACGCGAAAATTACGCCGCCGCCTGAAGTCTCCACGCTTGCGGCGGCGTTCCTTAGCACATTGCCAAAACCGCGTCCGTAAAAAACATTATCGCCCAGCGCGAGGGCGCAGCAATCGTTCCCGACAAACTGCCGCCCCACGATGAAGGCGTCCGCGAGTCCCCGGGGGCTTTCCTGCACGGCGTACTCAAACCGCATTCCCAGCCTGTCCCCGCCGCCAAGCAGTTCGCTGAACGGCCCAATATCGCGCTGCGTGGACACGATCAGGATTTCGCGGATTCCGGCAAGCATCAGCGCGGACAGCGGGTAGTAAATCATGGGTTTATCGTACAGTGGCAGGAGTTGCTTTGAAACGACTTTTGTTATCGGAAACAGCCGCGTCCCGGAGCCGCCGGCAAGGATTATCCCCTTCATACCGAACTATTGTACCGCACCCCCGCCCCCTCGCAAAGCCACGTAACAACGGCCTGGAGTTTGCGGGCAGGCCAGCCTGCACCAAAACGTACGCCAATGGCTGAGGAGTCGTCCTTGCGAGCCGCTGAGCGTGAAAGAGGGCTTGCCTGCGCCGCAGGCAGGCGGGT
>JAIRMP010000017.1 GCA_031258615.1 Spirochaetaceae bacterium
ACGTTCAGCCTGACTGGCGCGCTAAAACTTTCCGCCCTTTACCGCGATGATTACGGCGGACTCCTTCACCTGGGCTGGGGAGTTTCGGTTAGCTATTAGCCCGCCTCCCCGGTCTAGTCCAAATATGGCAAGACGCGGTAGAGGAGATGAGGCAGCGGAGATGAAAAAATCATGAGTGAAAGAATCTATGTGGATAATGCCGCCGGTACCCGGGTTTCTGAAAAAGCCCTGGACTGAAGGACTACAGTCCGGGCATGAAAAAGGGCCGGTATGAGCAATGATTACATTCCCGCGGTCCGCTGCAAGGCCGGTTGCGGAGGCATTAGCTACCTCGTGGAAAACAAGCGCGGTGAACTGTAACGGTTGTGGGCGGGCTTTAAGTCAGCGCCGCGACATTGATACCCGAATAGTCGTTGTCGATTTTAAGCTCGTCAAGAATCTGCGAAATTTGACCCCTGTGGTGGACATTGTGTGCGGTAAGCTGCTGTAGCATGAAGGCCAGAGGCACAGAGGCGGGTTTGCCGCCGTACCAGTCTAACTCAACAGGCGCGTCCAGGTCGCCTGGGCGGAGCGCTTTTGTCAGGTTTATGTAAGCCTTATCCGCGGCGGCAAGCGCTGTGGCAAGGTCTTTCCACTGGCTTTCGTCCAACGCGCCTTCCGGCGGCCGTTTGATTGCGGTAATATCCGCGAGAGCCCGCGATGCCTCGGCATTTCCGCTAAGGGCCTTTGTAAATAGATGCCCAAAGAATCCTGTTCCGCCAAGAATATGGCGTACCAGCGCTGAAATACTGCCGTAAAAACTGCCTCGTTCCTTTTCACGCTCAGCGTTTGACATCCTATTCAAAATGGAAACAAGTTTTTCGTCCGATTCGGCGTTATGCTTCGCAAAAATTACAAATGTTTCTGTTATTGTCATAAATTGTTCTCCGTGTTTTGGTAAAATATTGTGTTTAAGTGTTATAGGATAAGGGGAAGTGTGTCAACACGCACGCACGCCGCTTTTTTTGCTGACTGTCAGCGATTTTACTTTTATGGGATGCAAAGCAATCCGGACGGGAAATCATTTGACTGGATTGCTTCCCACTTTACGCGGCGCGTTGAAACAAAAATCCGTGTAATCTGCCGCCGTTGGGCGCAATCTGTGGACAACCGTGATGAAAGCCGTGGTTGAAGCCGGCGCCGGTACCTGCTACCGTCCTCCCAGATACGCTTTGCGGACATCCGCCTTGGCGCTCAGTTCGGCGGAGGAACCTGCGGCTATGATCTCGCCGGTTTTAAGGACATAGCCCCGGCTCGCGAAATCGAGCGCGACCTTGGCGTTCTGTTCGACGACAAGGATCGTCGTATGTTTTATGAAGTTTAGCTTTTGCAGCGCCTTGAACATCTCGAACATCAGCTTTGGGGCAAGCCCCATGGAAGGTTCGTCCAGCAGGATCGTTTCGCAGCCCGTCATCAGCGCGCGGCCTACGGCAAGCATCTGCTGTTCGCCGCCGGAGAGGAGCTCGCTCCGCTGCTTGCGCCGTTCATGGAGGCGGGGGAACAATCCGTAAACGAGGTCTTTTTTTTCGCTGCTTATCGCCTCGCTGTTTATGTCCTTGCGGTACGGGTAGGTGGCAATTTTCAGATTCTCCTCAACGGTGAGGTTGCCGAAAATATGTCGTCCTTCCGGCACGAGAACCATCATCTGTTTCTGTATCAGGATATGCGGTTCCGTTTTCAGTATGCTCGTCCCGTTGTAAAGTATGTCGCCGCCGCTTACCACCGGCGCGTCCGGCGGGGTAAGGCGGGCGAGGCTGTACAGCATTGAGGTCTTGCTCGCCCCGTTAGACCCTATCAGCGTAACAATCTCGCCGCGGTCAACGGAAAACGACACCCCGTGCAGCACCTCGATGTTGCCGTAACGCGCCTTTACATCTTTAACTTCCAAAAGCATATTTTTCTCCTTAAACTGTGTAGAACACTTTTATAATTATCCGCGGATTTCGCAGATTAACACTGATGAATAAAAAATCAGCGAAAATTCGCGTAATCAGCGGACTTTAAACTCGTTGGCGGGCGCTTCCAGCCGCGTATGCCAACCGCCCTTTTCGTGCTGAAGGCACAAGCCGAAATCAGTCTTCGGGTATGCTAGCGCGGAGCGCATTTAAACCCGCTGGCGGGCGCCTGTGCCTAAGTACGCCTTTATCACGGCGGGGTTGTTTTTTACCTCGTCCGGGGTACCGGCGGCGATTTCCTTTCCAAAGTCTATCACGGTGATAGCCTCGCAGAGCGTCATGACCACGTCCATCTGATGCTCTATCATCCAGATCGTCAGGCTAAAGCGCTCGTGCAGCCAAAAAATATAGTCGATGAGTTCCATCGCGTCCGCCGTGCTGAGTCCGGCGGCGGGTTCGTCCAGCATCAGGAGTTCAGGTTCGAGGGACAGGGCGCGGGCAATCTCGACACGGCGCTGGGTGCCGTAGGGGATATTTTTGGGGTACTCGGCGGCGAGGTCTGTCAGCTTGAATATGTCGAGCAGTTCCCAGGCGGTCTTTGTAAGCTCCGCCTCGCGGCTCTTGTAACGCTTGGTTTTAAGGAACACGTCCGCCGTGTTGTAGCCCAGCCTGTAGTACTGCGCGATAAGGATGTTGTCCAGCACGCTCATCTCGCTCCATAGCCTGATATTCTGAAAGGTACGCCCCACCTTCATCGCCGCGATTTCGTGCGGCTTCATGCCGTTTATACGCCTGCCGTTTATCAGAATATCGCCCTCGCTGGGGACGTAAAAACCGCTCACGATGTTAAAAGCCGTAGTCTTCCCCGCCCCGTTGGGGCCTATGAGCCCTGCAATCGAGCCTTTTTCGAGCGTCAGATCTATGTTTGTAAGCGCCTCCAGGCCGCCGAAGCGGTGCGTGAGCCCGCGTATCTCTAGCTCTTTTTCCATAACACCCTCTTTTTGGACAGATTGGAGAGGACTCCGCCAAGCTCTTTGTTGCCGAGCAGACCCTCCGGGCGGAACTGCATCAGCAGTATCAACAGCAACGGGATCAACACCCATTTGAATATTTGCAACGGCCTCAATATTTCCAGCAGGAACGTAAACAGCACCGCCGACAATACGGAGCCTGACAGCGATCCCATGCCGCCCAAGTATACCATGACCATCCCTTCCGTTGATTTCAGGATGCTGAACGAGCTGGGGTTGATGAATCCCAGTTGGTGGGCAAAGAGGCCGCCCGCTATCCCGGCGAGTCCCGATGAAAACATGAAGGCGAGCATCTTGATACGGTTCGTGTCGACGCTCATAATCTCGGCGGAAACCTCGTCGTACCGTATCGCGGAGATGCACTTTCCCAATGCGGACGACATGAGTCTTTTTATCAGCGTTACGCAGATAAATACAAACACGAATATCCAGATCAGCGTCCACGGGAGCGGGACGGCATCGTTCATCGCAAAGGAAGTCCCCTTCATTCCCATCAGTCCCCGGCTTGCCCCCACGATTTCCATGTTGTTTATCGCGGTGATGATTATGTAGTTGGACGCGAGCGTGATTATCGCGAGGTAGTCGTCGCGGGTTTTGAAACTGGGTATAGCGACTATGAGCCCCGCGAAAGCCGCCGCCACGCCGCCCGCCGCTATCACCACGGGGAACAGCGCGAGCGCCGATTCGGGCGGCAGCAAGGGGTGTCCAAAGAATTTATTTTCGGTAAACAGGATTATCGAGATTACCGAAGAGACGTACGCGCCCACCGCCATAAAGCCGGCGTGCCCGCAGGAGAACTCCCCCATGTAGCCGTTCACGATGTTGAGGCTTGCCGCGAATATGATATTTATGCCGATTGACATCAGTACGCTTTGCAGGTACTGGTTTACGACGCCGAACGACGCGAGCGCGGTTATCACGACAGCCGCCGCGACAAGGAGACCGGTCGTTACCGCCGTTATACTCTTTTTTTTCATGTTGCCGGCTCCTTATATTTTTGTGCTTTTCGCTACGCCGAAAAATCCCGTTGGTTTTACCGCCATGATGATAAGCAGTATCACAAACGAGATCAGGTCCTTAAAACTTGACGGGAAGAATGACGCGAAGAATACCTCAATGAAACCGAGGATGAAGCCCCCGGCGAAGGCGCCTTTTATCACGCCTATACCGCCCACGACAGCCGCTATAAACGCCTTCCAGCCGAGTATCATCCCCATGTCGTAACTCAGCACCGGGTACGACAGGCCGTAAAGGATGCCGGCCACGGCGGCAAGGGACGAGCCCAGCGCGAAGGTAAACGTGATTATCGCGTTTAGCGGAATCCCCATCAGCGGTATCGCAAACGGATCGTACGATATGGCCCGCATCGACATTCCGAGTATCGTCTTTTGGACGATGAATTCGAGGATGCCGTACACGGCAAACGCGCTCACGATGACGAGGACTTTGAGGTTTGTAAGGACGAGCGGGCCGAACTGCCATATCTGCTTCTCTATCATATCGGGAAAACGGCGGGAGCTTGCGCCGAGGAACGCGAGGTTGCCGTTTTCGAGTATGAAGCCGACCATCAGCGCGGTGATCACCACGTAGAGCCTATTAACGCCTTTTTTTCTGAGCGGCCGGTACGCGACCCGCTCGATCGTAACGCCGAGCATGGCCGTGAGCGGCATCGCAAGCACAAGCGTAATTATGAAGACGGCTGTGCCGTTGCTTATCTTTGTCAGGATAGCGGATGCGATAAAAAACGCTATATAGCAGGCCGCCATGAAAATATCGCCGTGCGCGAAGTTGATAAGACGGAGAACCCCGTAAACAAGGCAGTACCCCAGCGCGATCATCGAATAAAAACTGCCCCATTGCAGCGCGTTAAAAATGTTTTGCAGTAAAGTTGCCAATAACAGTATCTCCTTTTTTGATGTTATGCGGCGGCACACGCCCTGCGTAACGGGTATGGGGTCTTAGGGGCAAAGCCCCTAGGAGAAGGGGGTGTCCCGCAACGGAGGCGGCAAAGCCGCCGTAGTGCGGGGCAGGGGGAAGGCTTTCCCCCTTTAATACCCTCCCCTTTTTTACCCGCTACCAGCCGCGTATGCAAAACGCCTTTTTCGTAGTGAACGCAGAAGCCGAACGCAGGCTTTCGGGATGCTGCCGCGTAGCGGACGTTTGGTGAAGGCTGGCCTGCTACATACTCGTTACGTACTCGAACTCGCCGGCGTCGTTCACGCGTACCACTACGACAGGCTTGGCGGGATCGCCGTTGGCGTCCAGCGTCATCGTGCCCGTGATGCCGGGGAAGTTCGCCGTGGAAGCGATTGCGTCCCTGATCGCATCGCGGTCTTTGGCAAGGTCGCCGGAAAGTCCGGCCTTCTGTATCGCGCTGAGGATTATCCTGGCCGAATCGTAGGTCAGCGCCGCGACATCATCCGGGACATAGCCGTAGGCGGCTCTGTAGCTGTTGATGAAGTCCAGCGTCGCGCCGACCGCGCCCGCCGCGGCGTAGTGAGTTGTGAAGTAGTAGCCTTTTACCGCCCCGTTTGAAAGGCTCACCAAGTCCGCCGAACCCCATGAATCGCTTCCGAGTATAGGCTTGTCCCCCCAGCCCAAATCTTTTGCCTGGGGAACTATCAGCGCTACGTGGTTGTAGTAGTCAGGCAGGTAGAGGATTTCGGCGTCGGAACGTGTGATGCGGGTAAGCTGTGTGGAAAAGTCCTGATCCTTTTCGCCGAAACTTTCGTAGGCGATAACTTCGCCGCCGCTTTGAGACCAGACATCGCGGAAAATCTCGGAGAGTCCCTTGGAGTAATCGTCCTCCGTGTTGTACAGGATTGCCACTTTGGTAAGGCCGGGGAACTGTGAGTTGGCGAACCGGACCGCGGCCGGGGCCTGTTTAGGGTCGAGGATGCAGGCGCGGAACACGTAGGGCCTGTCCAGCGTAACCGCCGGGTTCGTGGCCCACGGGGATACCATAGGCGTCCGGTTATCGTTATTGGCGCCGCCGGCGGGGATCGCGCGTCCCGATCCGCAGGGCCCGACAACCGCCAGCACCTTGTCCTGTTCGATCAGGCGCAACGCCGCCTGCACCGCGGATTCGGGCTTTAGCTCGTTGTCAACATAGATGAACTCGACCGGGTACTTTTTGCCGCCAACCTCGAGTCCGCCCGCCGCGTCCAGTTCCTTTTTTACCAGCTCGCCGGCAAAATGCGCGCTTTCGCCCACCTTGGGCGAATTTCCGGTCAACGGTATGTTGAAGCCGATCCTGATAACTTGTTCCTTTTTTTCACATCCGGCAAACAGCGTCAGGATGGACGCAAGCAGGAACAATCCCGAAAAAACTTTTTTTAGGTTTTTCATTTTCTCTTTTCTCCTTTGTCCGGCGGACAAGCGCCGCCGTAATTTTTTCTTTTGATTTATATAGCAATAGCCGTGCCATGTTGAGGATGCCCGGAGTTTGCCGTGTTTCGCGCGCCCGTAACCGGCGATTTTGCCAGCAAAACAAAGCCAAACCCCCCAAGCGCAACGGGTTGCCGGTTTGTTGACGGCCTCTAATCATACATAAAAGGCGGTTTTTCCACAAAGATGTGGCATTGCGCGGCAACAGGTGAAGCGGTATCAGGGCGCGATAAATCAGCGTTTTCCGGTTGGAAACGCTCCGCAGGAGTTTTCCACGCTTCTTATAAAAGCCCAAAGGATTCTTTAGCGCGGTAAAAATAACTATTTGCACGCAAATTTGTTTGCGCGCAAACTTGTTTGCGCCTCTGCGGCGGTACGGTTCATGTGTGCCCGGCAAAACGGGAAAAACGGGATGAAAAACATACAATGTGTTTTCACCGTTTTTCTTATGACAAATGTCATAAATCCATAAAAATCTCACTGCTTTTTCAATGACAAATGTCATAAATCTATAAGCATATATTGAAAATGGAAAAGTACAACCAAATAATATATTCTTGACAATGTTAGCTATATATGCATTGAAGGAGGGGCTAAACGAAAAGTACATGGCCGATAAAACTGAGTATGTGCCGGTAGAATCGTCGCAGCTTAAATTCTGTTTTGATTTCATGCCCCGCACCCCGGTAAAAAAGCGTACCGGTAAGTCAGCATCGCAGAAAAGGTCCCTTGAGCCAGGCGTCTTTGAAAACACGCTTGGTTCCGGAGTTTTGAGGCAAAACTCCGGACGATGAGCGCGGCAAAGGACCATTCCGTTAGCCCCCGCCCCTTTCGGTTTGAACGCAATGCGTGAAATCCACAGGCGGACTTGAAAAGGACAGGTATGCCGGGTAGACTGAAAGAAAAGCCGGCGTGGTGGAACGGCAGACACGGCAGACTCAAAATCTGCTGAGGGCAACTTCGTGAGAGTTCAAGTCTCTCCGCCGGCAATCCGGCTCGTAACGCCGGCGGTTTGTCTCCCAAAAAGGTGACTGTCACCCCTGCGTTACCGTTTTCGAGAAATAAAACTCTCCACCCGATCAACTCCATTACTTAAACTGGCTAAATCACTTAGATGGTTTTCCAGGTCTAGCTCAGATATCTTATTAAGCTCTGGATTAATAGCCTTCAAAGCGGCTGTCCCCACGGGCCCTTCTTGCCGCCATTCTCCACTTGTACCGCGAACGCTTCCTTGCGCTTCGCGGCGGCCACCGGGGTACGGGTGGTCTCGTTCTTCGCGGTGGACAGGGCGC
>JAIRMP010000134.1 GCA_031258615.1 Spirochaetaceae bacterium
CTTTGGGGGAGTTCCCCCGGTGTTCGGGGGAGTTCCCCCGACGTTTGGGGGAGTTCCCCCGGTGTTCGGGGGAGTTCCCCCGGTGTTCGGCGTAGCGGTTGTCCAGCCTGCACCAAACATACGCCAATGGCTGGCGAGTCGTCCTTGAGGGTTGCTGGTAGGCGGCGGCCAGCCTGCTCTTCCGGGAGAGAGCAGGCCAGGTAGGAGTGAAGGTTTTGATATGATAGCCAGGAAATATCCCATGGGAATGAATTCCGAAATCACCCTTCACTCTTCACTCTTCACTATTAACTTTAACTGCCACATTCAAACCCGCCGGCGGGCGGGCGCTTGTATAGGGGTGATCGTTGTGGTAGACTGCTGTCAGTTTAATTTTTAAGGAAGTCATCAATGAATCTATTTAGTTTGCCCCTGCTGTTTGGGGCGCCACAGGGGGCGGGAACGCAGCCCGCGAGCGGGATGGAGCAGTTCATATCATTTGCCCCATTTATTCTGATAATCGCGATTTTTTATTTTCTGATAATACGTCCACAGAACAAAAAGCAGAAAGAGACGCAGAAAATGTTGAGCGCTCTTAAAAAGGGAGACAGGGTCGTTACCATAGGCGGAGTACACGGTACGATTGCCACGGTAAAAGACAGCTCGGTAGTTTTGAGGGTGGACGACAATGTCAAAATTGAGTTTAGCCGCAGCGCGGTAGCGTCCGTAACAAGCGTTTCCAAAGAAGAAAAACCGGAAGCGCGGATCGAAGACAAGAAATCTGAAACGGACGGAACTTCAACTGAAGGCTAACGCCGGATTCTACCGGTCCGGTCAAATCGGAGTAATACATGAGTAAACGGTATAGGTTTATCATAATTCTGCTGACCATTGCGGTATGCGCCGCCTTTTTGGCGCCTACCGTGCGCTGGTACTTCTTTGTACCGGCGCAGGACAAGATCATCGCGCTCGGTTCGCGGGAACAGATAAAGAACTATGCTTCACGCAAGGCTGCCGGCGACCTTGATCGTGTCATCGCGGCTGCCCGCGGCGGCGCGGACCTGCCTGAGGGGCTGGACTTTTTGCTAAAAGAAGCAAAAAAGATTAATAGGCTGGCAAAGTCGCCCGCTCCCGGAAAGTGGGACGCCCGCGCTGTGCTGGGCGTATTCGCGGACAAAAGCGAGGTTCAGGGCATCATCGAAGATCATTACAGGAATTCGATTTTTAAGCTGAAGGATCTGCAAAAAAACGCTGTACAGCTCGGCCTGGACCTGTCCGGGGGGCTGTCGATCGTGCTGCAGGCGAACCTGACGGCGTACGAGGAGAGGCTGGGGCGTACTCTCAGCGATGAAGACCGTAACGGCGCGATAGCGCAGGCGCTTGAGGTGCTGAACAACCGCATCGACCGTTTTGGCCTTACGGAGCCGGTCATACGTCGGCAGGGAGTCGATCAGATATATGTCGAAATTCCCGGCACGGCTGACCCGGAACGGATCAACGACATCATCATGGGTAAGGGGAGCCTTACCTTCCAGATGGTGGACGATGAGGCGCTGGAGGCGTTCAACCGGTACTACAAAGCGAATCCCGGCACAACTTTTGACGGGCAGGGAAACCTGGCAGACCCTTCCATCATTCCCGCCGACTGTGTTGTGCGGGGCGTGTACACGAAGGACCGCTACGGGCTGGATGAATTTTCAGGCTATACCGTGATCAAGAGGGAGATAGGTCTGGACGGCAATCACATCAAGGATGCCCGCGCCGAGCGCGACAACCTGGACCGGAGTCCGGAGGTGAACTTTCAGCTTGACGATGAGGGCGCCGTTATTTTTGAAAAACTGACATCGGCAAACAAGGGCAAGCGGCTCGCTACGGTTCTGGATGACAGGGTGCGTTCCCAGGCTACGATTCAGAGCACGATACGGGAGTCAGGCCGTCTTACCGGCTTTAGCGCGGACGAGACGGAAAACCTGGCGATGATTCTTCGGTCCGCCGCGCTGCCTGTGGAACTGGAAGTGGCGAACCAGCAAACCATAGGAGCTTCCATGGGGGAGGACACTATCTACCGCGGCCTGTACGCGCTGCTGGGCGGTCTTGCCGCCGTGATGGTGTTCATGCTTGCCTTCTACAAAGTTTCCGGGTTTAACGCGGTCGTCGCCCAAATCTTCAATATATTCATCATGTTCAGCATACTTTCCGCGTTCAACTTTACGCTGACGCTGCCAAGCATAGCGGGTTTCATCCTGACCATAGGTATGGCTGTGGACGCCAACGTGATCATTTTTGAACGCATAAAAGAAGAGCTGCTGCTCAAAAAAACGCGCAAGGCGGCCGTGGAGTCAGGCTTTAACAAGGCGTTCTGGGCGATCATGGACGCCAACATCACAACGTTCATCGCGGCGGTTTTTCTGTCCCAGCTCGGTTCCGGCCCGATTCAGGGTTTTGCCGTGAGCCTGGCTATAGGCGTGTTTTCGTCCGTGTTCACCGCCCTGTTCGTGTCCCGCCTGATATTTGACTTTGGCACCGATGTTTTGGGCAGCAAGGAAGTTTCTATAAGCTGGAGGATAAAGTAATGAAGCGCGTTATCAAATTTTCAGGGTTTTTCCTGCCGGCTATGGTACTTTCCCTGCTGCTGGTAGGCGGCGGCATTGCCGCTTACATAGTGATGGATGGTTTCAACCTTGGCATAGATTTTAAGGCCGGGCAGATTCAGGAACTGAGGATCGCGCCGAGGGCTTTCAGCATCACGTACAGCGGGAAGGGGAACGCCATGTTTTCCTTTACCCGCTCAGGCCTGGAACTCGTTATTTCCGGCCCGGATACGGACGGCGCTACCTATAACTTTAACTTTGCCGAGTATACGACGCTTGACAGTCTCGTTACGGCGCTAAAAAACGCGGCGGACGGGGTCAACATAGAGACGGAAGCGCCCGGCAGTACGGAGACCGCCTGGTTCATACAGAACGCGCACGGAAATCCGCAGATAAACTCCGAACCGTACGAGGTACACTACCTTGAGCCCGGAAGCCCCGGCGTTGAGTCTGAGGTACGCGAGAGTCTTGCCTCTATCGAGGGTGTGTCTGTACAGGTACTCGGCGTGCCGTCAAACCGGCACTTTCTGATACGGATGGACGAGGCCGAGGCGGATGACGTGGAAGATGCGGATGACGTGGAAGAGGCTGTAGTCGCCGGTATAGATTCGGATGATGGGAGCGGCGGGGAGGAGGAGGCCGACATCTCCGCCATCAACGGCGTAACGGATGATGAGGGCGAGGAGGCCGTTACCGGCGTAACGGATGATATATTGAGCCGCCTTGAAGAGACCTTTGGCGCAGGCGAGGTGGTTATAACCCGTTCCGACTTTGTAGGTTCCCGTTTTTCAAGGCAGCTGGCGGATCAGGCCGGCATACTGATGTTTCTCACGCTGCTCTTAATCCTGGTATACGCATCTGTGCGGTTTAAGCCGCAGTTTGCGATAGGCGCGGTCCTTGCGATAGCGCACGACGCGCTGATAATGGTTGCCTTTATCACCTGGTCGCGTATGGAATTCAATACGACAACGATAGCGGCGATACTTACGATACTTGGTTATTCGATAAACGATACGATAGTCGTCTTTGACCGCATACGCGAAGTGAGCCGCCTGTACCCGGACGACGGCTTTACCGCGCTGCTGAACCGCGCAATCACCGAAACATTTGGGCGCACGATAATAACAACGCTTACCACGATGCTTGCCGTCCTGTCCCTGTACGTATTCACATCCGGCTCAATGAAAGACTTCGCGCTCGCGCTGCTTGTCGGCATGGTTTCCGGCGTTTATTCCACAATATTCATAGCCTGCGGGTTTACAGCTTTCTGGCAAAAGTATGTGAATAAAGGAAAGCGGATCGGGGCGGTAAAGGGACCTGTGAAGGCTGCGGTAAAAACAGCCGGGGCATAGTTTGCGGGTTGTCATACTTGCCGGCGGATTGGGCGCCCGCCTGTCGGAAGAAACGGATCTCAGGCCGAAACCGATGGTAGAAATAGGCGGGCGTCCCATACTCTGGCACATAATGAAGATTTATTCTCATTGGGGCTTTAACGATTTTGTTGTGCTGACCGGCTATAAATCGCATATGATCAAAGATTTTTTCATAAATTACTACACCCGTTACTCGGATATCACGGTTGATATGCTGAATAACGCGGTGGAACTGCACAAGACAAGAACTGAGCCGTGGAAGGTTACGCTGCTGTACACGGGCGCGGACACCATGACGGGAGGCAGGCTGCTGCGAGCGCGGGAATACCTTGGGGAAGAGCGCTTTCTGCTTACCTACGGGGACGGTGTAAGCGATGTTTCCCTGCCGGACCTCATACGCCGGCACGAGGAGGCCGGCAGGATCGTAACGCTGACGGCGGTTCAGCCTGCCGGACGCTTCGGCAGCATAGCGATAGAGGCAAGCGGTCTGATAAACAACTTTGTGGAAAAGCCCAAAGGCGACGGCTCGTGGATTAACGGCGGCTTTTTCGTGATGGAAAGCGCCGTTTTCGACTACCTGGAGGATGACAACACGGTTCTTGAACGTGAGCCGCTGGAAACGCTTTCGCGGGACGGGCAGCTCAACGCGTACAGGCACCACGGCTTCTGGAAGTCGATGGACTCGTTGCGCGACAAAAATGAGTTAACCGCCCTGTGGCTTGCCGGAAGCGCCCCCTGGGCGCTCTGGCTGTGAAGATGGTATGGATGTTTTTGAAAAAAAATACATGGTAACGGTCGGCGATGTAGATACGGATCGTTACATCAAGCCTGCTATCCTGTTTGATTTTTTTCAGAGTCTTACAACGGAGCATGGCGAGGATTTGGGTGTCGGGCTCGACGTGATGCTGGGCAACGGGCAGGGCTGGATACTTTCCCGTTTTTCCGTGCTGATAGGAAAGCGGCCCAGGTTTGGCGATGTGCTGACGATCAGGACATGGCCGCAGGGCTTCGACAGGCTTTTATGTATGCGCCACTACGAAGTTCTGGATGACTCAGGCGGGCTGTTTGCTCAAGCCAGCAGCTCCTGGCTGATACTGGACATAGTGAAGCGCCGCCCGCTCCGGCCTTCCGCGCTTGTTACACCGCTGCCGCCGAATGAGGGGCGGGTCTTCCTGGAGGGCGGCGCGCTGAGCCTTCCGAAACGGGATGACCTCGTCAAAACGGCGGAACGGACCGCCCTCTATTCAGACATAGACTTTAACGGCCATGTAAACAATGCCCGCTACATTCAGTGGATACAGGACGCGCTGCCCGGGGACTTTCTTAAAAATGCCGTGAATATCCGAATCGACATAAACTATGTCAATGAAGTCGTGCCAGGCGAGACTGTCGGGATATATTTGTCCGAACCCGGCGCGGACTCATCTGTCGCGCTGGAAGGGCGCAGGGTATCGGACAACCAGGCGGCCTTCCGCGCCGGGATAAAAATTGGCGGGTGAACCTCCTCGCCCTGGAAGGCGGAGGGCGGCCCCCACCAAAGACCTTCATACCCGCGTTGTATTTTTGGATTCCGGCGCGGGCGGCCTGGCATACCTGAGCGCTTACAGCGTGTTGAATCCCGCCCGGCCCCTACTGTACGTTGCCGACAAGAAAAACTTCCCGTATGGCGAAAAGACAAAGGCCGCGCTCGTTTCGCTGCTGATCGAATTGACATCCCGCATAAAAAAGCATTTTTCACCGGCCCTCATCGTGCTTGCCTGCAACACGGCCTCCGTGTCTGCCCTTGCCGAACTGCGCCGGAATTTCCCCGACACAGACTTTGTCGGCACGGTCCCCGCCGTAAAGCCGGCCCTGCTTTCCAGCGTGAAAAAGCATATCGCCGTGCTTGGAACGGAACGGACGGTCCAGGACGCATACATCTCGCACATTGCGGAAAGCACGGCAAGCGCCTGTACGGTAACGCGGATTGCCGCCGGCGAGTTGGTGGATTTTGTTGAACGCCGTCTCGATTACGCGGACAGCGCGGAGAGGAGCGCGGCGGCAAAAAAGTATATTGACGTTACGCGGGAAAGCGGGGCGGACGCGCTCGTGCTGGGTTGTACTCATTTTTTGTTCCTGCTCGATGAATTCAGGGAGGCGGCGGGGCCGGACATCCGGGTCTTCGATTCGATAGGCGGCGTATGCCTGCGAATCGAAAATATACTGACGCAAAAGAATGTGCCAGCCGGCGCCGCGCGGCAGCCGGCCGTCCCGAATCTGCTGCTTGTTACGGGACGTGAAGGCGGCTCTGAACTATGGGAACGCCGCGCCGCGCGTTTCGGGCTTACGCTTGCGGGAGGGCCGGATTGGGACGATGTATGACAACTGTCATATCGACTGATGTCATATCGACCGATGTCATATCGGCTGATTCCACAACCGGCATCATGGAGGCCGATGCCGGCGCCGTATCAACGGGGCGCGTCGTATACGGTTCTTGCAATATGTTTACGGTAAAAACTGAAAGTCTGCCGCCTGAAATCCACGAGTGCCGGATAAAAGGGAAGATACTCAAGACGGCGCGGGGTTTTTACAACCCGCTTGCGCCCGGAGACCTTGTCGAATTTGACGCGGCGCGGGGTCTGATTCTGTCCCTGCGGGAACGGCGCAGCGTATATACCCGCTTTAACATAAAAGGAAACGCGCCGCAGCTTCTCGCCGCGAATGTTGACGCGGTTGTCTGCCTCGCTACGCCCGTCTCGCCGCCGTTTCGCCCGCGCTTTTTGGACCGCCTGCTCCTACAGGCGGACGCGGCGGAAATCCCGGCGCTGGTAGTCTGCAACAAGGTCGATCTGTTCCCGGCGCTTGACGGCGAAACGCTCGTCGCCGTCGAAAAACGCTTGTCCGATTTTGAACGGCTCGGTTATCCCGTGCTGCGTGTCTCCGTAAAAACAGGCGAAGGCATGAAAAGCCTGGAAGCAAGGCTGAAAGGCAGGCGCGCCGTGCTTGTCGGGCAGAGCGGCTGCGGCAAGACGAGTCTTGTAAACGCGCTGCTGCCCGCCGCCATGCAGAAAACGGGCGCGCTCAACAAGAAGTACGACCGTGGAAACCACACCACCGTGATGTCCGTTCTGTTCGATGACGGCGAGGCCGGCTTCAGCCTGATAGACACGCCCGGTATACGCCGCCTTGTGCCTGACGGGATAGCGCCCGGCGATCTCCAGACCCTGATGCGCGACTTCGCGCCGTTTGCCGGTAAATGCGCGTTTGGCCTCTCCTGCACACACGGGACGGAACCGGGGTGCAGGATCAGGGAAGCGGTGGAAACAGGCAAAATCCACGAGGACAGGTTCGAAAGTTACATCCGCATAAGCGATGAACTAAGCCGCCGGAATTAACAGCGATCTGAAATTCCACAAAATGCCGCCAACCCACAACAAAGGCAGCAGTTTGGCAGGCCAGCCTGCACCGAACGTACGCCAGTAGCGCCCTCCTAGTCCTTGATATTTCCTAAGCGCGAAACATATATGCTCATCCTTTAAAAAGGGGGGCGCAATTTCCAAGCCTTGAGCGGCAAACCGCCAACTTTCCCGCCGCGCCCCCCTGCGTTACAGCCCGCTCCGCGGCCCGCCAGCGGGTTCCTCATCCGCTCCGCGGTAGTATACCCGGAAGTCGCCTTACTATATCGTTCGTTCCGGCTGTATATGACGTTTTTACAAGCCCGATAAAGGAAACCGTAGGTTTACAGGGCTGGCAAAATGTGGGTGGAGCGGAGCGTGGGATGCGTAGCCGACCTAGCATAGCGTAACCCCGAGGGCGCTACTGCGGGCGCAACATATACAGACCTGTTATGCGACGTAAAAACCTGCTACGAAGCACCCGCCATGGACGGCGGGTGCCTTCTCATTTTCTCTTTGTAGTTTTTTTTACAGTAGTTTTTTTAACATGAATAACTTTAGTACAATTGTGAGGGCCAGTTTTAATTGTCCTCGTATGCGCTTTCCGTACCGTTGTTTTTGTTGCCATTTTAGGACCCCTTTAATTTTTTGTTAAATTTTATCAAATTTACAATTAGGAACATATAAATCGCAGTAAATATTGGAACATATGTATTGTAATTCCTTGTTTTAGCATTACCTTTTGTACCATCTTTATAGCGTCTATCTTTCTTAGTAGAATTTATAAGAGCATAACACAAAATTGCTAATACTAATACAAGAGGGATAACAATTAGTAATACAAATTTTGTTAGAATTGATACAGTAGCAAATAGCATCCATTTTGTACTAGAATATTTTAAATTGCTTATTATAGACAATGCTAATGTAGTTATCGTTATGATAAAATAAATAATGTTTATTACAGTATCATTTTGAATCTTATTCTCTGTATCAAAAAGATAAAACACGAAAATAAGTGATGAAATTGCCACTAAAATCAAATCCCATAAATCCCATATTATTATACATCTTGTCTTTTTTGAAAATGAATAAGACAAGATATACACTATTATTGCAATTGCTAAAAACATTATTAAACCAAAAGTTCCTGACGAACGTAATGAATTCGTAACGGTTTTCAAAGGAGAATACTTTATTTTATTCGACTTTATATAATTTCTAACTATTTCTTGAGCCTGTCCCCAAGTTAATGAATCAAGGCTATACGAATTATTTTCCAGTTTTCCATTGCTATTTTCAAGATATTGTTCATTTGAACCATCCATTGATAAATACCACCATGATGCTGCATACAAATTCAATACTTCTGAATTTATGCCATTCAGCATTTCAGTTGAATATGTATAACGATACAAAATTTCTCCAGTAAATTTACCACTGGACAAAACTTGAAAATACAATTTTTTTGCATTTCCATAATCGTCTTGGTCATAGAATGCATTAGCTCTTTCAAGTAAAGTCCCTTGACCAAATAATCCGCCAGTTAGGAATGCAAAAACCAGAACAAACAATAATAATTTTTTCTTCATTTCAACACCTCAAAAAACAATTTACATCAAGTATACCATATTTCCAATGATTGTCAACTACTTTTACCTAAAATTTCCATTTTTTGCGCCGCATGGATGCGGAGCATAATTCATAAATTTCTGGTTTTTATTGCATATAACGTTCCGGCTGTATATGACGTTTTTGCGGAGAAAAATCGCACAAAGGCCGCAGGCCGACTGCGGTTTTTCGTAGCCCGGGTCGCTGCTGCACCCGAAACGCATACAGTCCCGTTATGCGCCGTATTCTTTGCTCTTACTATAATGCTAAGAATGTTTGCCCTTTATCTTTTCTAACTGTTTTTACAACAGAAGGACAATGCCATTTTTTATTATTAAAAATATCCTGAATTGTTAGTATTTGTATCCGGGGATATTTTACCCCTTGATATTCATAATATCCGGCTGCATCCGCTTCTTGTATCATTGCTTTCGTGGGATTTTTTAGACATATAAAACCAGCCAATTCAGTCCCGTT
>JAIRMP010000178.1 GCA_031258615.1 Spirochaetaceae bacterium
TTAGTAAAGGTAAATCCACTAGTTCAGGTGAAGTTGTTCCAAAAGTGTAAGCCTGTCCAACTTCTCTCATTCGATCTGTTACCAATTGTTCAAAAGATCTCGGAGTTGCTTTTGCATCACTTCTAAGAGCTTCTGTTATTGCGTGAACAAAAGCACCTTTTTCAACTCTAACGTCTTCATCCAATGTTTTTGTCATTGTTTGAAAACGTCTCTCCGCCGATAGCGATCTTACTCCAGGTGGAATCGGTCTTCCATCTTCTGCTTTTTCGTGCATATTCCAAATGACGTCTTTATGTCGTGCATCAGTCAAGAGAGTGATAATATTTTCAGGATTTTTATTATTCACAAGATGTGTCACAAGAACATCATCAATGATATTCTCATCGTCGTAAACAAGTGCTTCGTCGTAACCATCGGATTCATCACCATTCATGTTTTATAAAAGCCCCGCCGGAGCGGAAACGGGGTGTATACTGTATTCCGTGATAGAAACGGCGAAACTCAACGGCCATAACCCCTCAAAATATCTCAAAACGCTCTTTGACCGTATTCCGTATGCCCTTTCCCAGTATGATTGGATTGCCCTACTCCCTTGGAACATCCCTCCCTAACAGGGTGAGATTTGACAGTTACGTATTTATCACCGCTACCTTCGGCCATTGAAGTACCTCGTGTTCCCATTCGATCCCTCGCCAACCCGAACTTTCTCCCCGCCTTCCCGTCAGATCCCGGCCTTGTCCGGAAACACTCCGTACCCTTCCTACGTGGTAGGGCATTTCTCGAACTCGTCTCTATCCTCTCCTCTGACACAAACCGTAAACTGCCTCTCGTGTAAATCAATCCCGTTAACCATCGCTTTATCTCCCTTTCCTGCCGACAAAGGCCCTGTTCGGTAAATGTGTTCCATTCGCCTATTCGATCTCGCGTACCATTGTGTGCAGCGAACCTTAACTTTCTCCTGCCGATACATTATTCAGGTTGTACACTATTTTCCGACCTTGGTTAACTTTTATCATGACTTTTATCATTCCTCTTTACGGATTTGTATATTTTCCGTAAAATATAGGTATGAGTGTTCGTAAAACAGGTAAAGGCGTAAATAATACACAAAAAAAGCGTTCGCGTACAATGGCGATCCTTTTTTGGATGGTTTTTTTAATCGTTATACTGCTGCTGTTCATAATCAATCTGCCGCTTATCCGCAACACTTTGCAGTCCACCCACCTTATTGAACGCATGACAAATACTCCGGTAGGCGCCGGGCCGGAAACGGAAGCACCGCCGCCGGCAGGAGAGGAAGCTCCCGAAAGCCAGATTTTTGTCGAACCGCCTCTGCATACGGCGGAACAGCCTGAGGCAGAGCCCCCCGATATCGTTGCGGCATCGGATGGCTCCGTCAGCGTACAGAAAAATCCGCCAGACTCCACGAGTACCGGCAACATACAGGTCGAAGACTCCAGGCCTGCGGTACGGGAGCGTGTGATCTATTTTGTAAAAATCGATAATTCTGGCATGGTACTTACCTCGCCCGTAAAAAGACAAGTCTTTGTTTCCGATTCTCCTATGCTGGATGCGCTTAACCTCTTGCTACAGGGGCCTACAAGTACGGAAGAGAACCAGGGCCTCACATCGCTTATACCGGACGGCGTCCGCATACAGAACGCCCACGTTACCGGCAATACCGCTGTGATAAGTTTTAACGAAAATTTTATGTTCAACGGGTACGGGGTGGAGGGTTATATAGCCCAGCTCCGTCAAATTATCTGGACAGCAACCGAATTTCCAAATGTCGGCAATGTACAGGTACTGATAGAAGGCCGCCGCATTGACTTCCTCGGTGAAAGCATCCGCATAGGCCGCCCCATAGGCCGGGATGATCTGTAAAGCCCCCGAATTTTTCCGGGCAGTTGATGCGGCCTTGATTCGGAAGGGGTGACCATTTGCCGACCCTGTAATAATCGATCCGCGCTTGCTACAGCCTCGCTTTCCGGCTGCCCGCCTTCAAGTATTAGCGACAAATAACGGTCTTCCAAAATATGAACTACACGACCGCGGCAATGGGTGCAACAATTTTTTCCGTGCAAAAAGAGGCGAAAGGTGGTATAGTGAATATATATTCCAAGGGAGGGAATACCTATGAACAAGACACAAGAAGAACTCAAACAAAAGACTTTAGAAGCCATTGCTCCGGATCGGATATTGGGGAGATGCTGGAGCATTACGATGAGGTACTGGAGCCGGAAGATCCAATGAGCCTCCCTGCCGCTCTACGGGTGATACCCCGCTGCTTGCGGCGGGGAGGCTCATTGCCTACTATGCGCTCAAATTGCCGGAACGGGGGAAACAAAAATGATAAGCGCGCAGGTGATTGACGGCGTTTTCGGCTATGGTCGCGGGGTTACATCCCCAGAGATTGGACTTCAATCCCCAGAGATTGGACTTCAATCCCCAGAGATTGGACTTCAATCCCCAGAGATTGGACTTGAATCCCCAGAGATTGGACTTCAATCCTCAGAGATTGGACTTCAATCCCCAGAGATTGGACTTCAATCCCCAGAGATTGGACTTCAATCCCCAGAGATTAGACTTCAATCCCCAGAGATTGGACTTCAATCCCCAGAGATTGGACTTCAATCCCCAGAGATTATTCCATAAAGGAAAGTTTATCGGCTATAAAACGGTGGGGACAGGGGCTGCGCCCAGACCCAGCCGTTAATTGATGTTGTCGTAACGCTCGCCTGCTATGAGAGTTTTGCCTTTTATCACCGCAAGCTCACCCACAGACATGATCCAAAAACCGTCTTCAGTGCGTGTTGAAAAAACGCCGCCCCGGCAATATAATGGCGGCATGGCGGATAAATACTCGGTGCTAAAGGATGTCTTCGGGTACGAGACGTGGAGGCGCGGTCAGGAGGATGTGGTTGACGCGCTGCTGGGCGGGCGCGATGTGCTTGCCGTGATGCCGACCGGGGCGGGGAAGTCGCTCTGTTACCAGATACCCGCCCTGCTCCTCCCCGGTATTTCGATAATAGTATCGCCGCTAATATCGCTGATGAAGGATCAGGTGCAGGCGCTGCGGGAAAGCGGCGTGGCGGCGGCCTTTATAAACAGCTCGCTTTCGTACAATGAGTATTTGGAAACGATGCGCCGTGCCAGGGCGGGCGCGTACAAAATGATCTACATAGCCCCCGAGCGCTTATTGCAGGGTGGAGGTGTGTATTCCCTGATTGAGGGGCTAGATGTCCCGTTGGTCGTGGTGGATGAAGCGCACTGCGTGTCGCACTGGGGGCACGATTTCCGCACAAGTTATATGCAGATCGCGCCTTTTATAAAGAGCCTGCCCGGACGTCCCGTTGTAGCGACATTCACCGCTACCGCAACGGAACGGGTAAGGGTGGACATAGAATCGGCGCTTGAGCTTGAAAATCCGTTTTGTATCACAACCGGCTTTGACCGCCCAAACCTGTACTTTGCCGTGGAGAAGCCCGAAAACAAGATGCGTTCTTTGAAAAAACATCTTCAACGGCTGAAGGCGGGGAGCGGTATCGTGTACTGTTCGACGCGGCGGCACGTAGAGGATGTCTGCGAGGAGTTGGCCGCGGAGGGCTTTGCCGCGACACGCTACCACGCCGGGCTTGCCCCGGAAGAACGCCGCCGGAATCAGGATGACTTTATCTATGACAAGAAGACGATCATGGTGGCTACAAACGCTTTCGGCATGGGAATAGATAAATCCAATGTGTCGTTCGTGATACATTACAATATGCCCAAAAACGTCGAAAGTTATTACCAGGAGGCCGGACGCGCCGGACGGGACGGCAGCAATGCGGAATGTATCCTGTTTTACAGCTTCGAGGATGTAAAAACAAACGAATTTTTGATCGAAAAGAGCGTTGAGGAGAGCGGCGCCAGCGAACAGAAGGAGTACAACCTGGAACTGCTAAAACAGATGACGTTTTACGCGACGGCTACG
Organism: Spirochaetaceae bacterium; assembly: GCA_031258615.1. Classification (GTDB taxonomy): domain Bacteria; phylum Spirochaetota; class Spirochaetia; order Treponematales; family Breznakiellaceae; genus JAIRMY01. The sequence continues at coordinate 3,974 of JAIRMP010000178.1, forward strand.
GACTGTCTGCGTGAGCGGCTGCTTGCCTACTTTGGTGAGAAGCCCTCCAACTACTGCGGGGCCTGTTCAAACTGCATGACGCAGTTTGAAAGCGTTGATATTACGATTGACGCGCAAAAGATCATCTCGTGCGTTTACCGGCTTAAACAGCGCGGCAGGCGTTTCGGCAAAATGATGATAATCCAGATTTTGAGGGGCTCAAGGAACGCGAAGATCGTAAACGAAAAACTTGACAGCCTGAGCGTCTGGGGGATAATGAAGGATTCGTCCGAGCGGGCGGTACGCGGCGTGATAGATTTCCTTGTGCTGAACGGTTACCTGGCGCTGAGTGACGGCGATTTTCCGTCGCTTGTGGAGACGGAAAAATCGGGAGAGGTTATCTTTGACAAGAAGCCGCTCGACATGATGCTGCCCAAGGAAGAAGCCGCTTCAAAGGCGATCCCCGCCGCCGCTTCCGGCGGTGCGCCGGCGGAAGCGGCGGATCTGTTCGCGAAACTCAAGTCGCTGCGCTCCGCCCTTGCCGCCGAAGCTCGCGTGCCCGCCTACATAATCTTTGCCGACGCGACTCTTAACGCGATGTGCCGCAAGCTGCCGCGGACTAACGCCGCGTTTCTGGAGGTTCCCGGTGTGGGCGCGGTAAAGGCGGAAAAGTACGGCCAGGAGTTTATCCGCGTCATACGTGAATATGTCGCGGAGAACAACGATTTAGCCTCCCGCGAAATCTCCTGACAGGGCAGCCGGCGGCCTCTTGCGTACACGGCGCAGGCCGGCCTGCGCCGTGCGGGTACTGAGAGTCATTTCCGTGTCATTTGTCAGGCATGAAGGCCGCTAAGTTCCGCATGGAGGCGGATGGCGCAAAGCCGCGTACTGTTTGAGCAGTTCCGGCAAGGTAACGCGGCAGTTTGCGGGGCTGGTTGACGGCAGCGGCACGGCGGCAATGCCTGTCCTGACGTAACAGTGCTTCATGTACAGCGTGTACGCCTTGCCTCCCGTGGTAAACACGCTTTTTATTTTGCTGTTTTCAAGCAGCGGCAAAAAATCATTGCATACCGGGTTTTTTATCCTGCTGTCGGATGCCCCCTCAATCTCGCAGGAGGCAAGCACGTCCCATAACGCGATGTGGTGTTTCAGGGCAAGCCGCCTCCTGTCATCAGGCGAAACCGGGAACGGCTCGTCAAAAAGAGCGGCAAGCACGGCCCAAAAGCGATTCTTCGGATGCGCGTAGTAAAAACCCTTCTCCCGTGAAACGGGAGAAGGCATGGTTCCCAAGACAAGCGCGGTACAGTCCCCATCGTATACGGGTTCAAACGGGTGTATCAGCATGACAAATCCAAAACAGGTTTTTTTATGCTACCGGACGCGGGCGCTCACCGTCAATTTACCGCGCGCCGGGTGAGCCCGCCGCCTTACAATTAAAAGGCGGCCCTTCTATAATAGGGGAGCTAAGGAGGCGGAATGCTGCTTGTTATAGATATTGGGAATACCAACATTGTCGCCGCGCTGTTTCGCGGCGATGAACTGATCGAGATTGGCCGCATCTTTACGGACACGCACAGGACAGGAGACGAGTACGGTATCATTTTCCGCTCGCTGCTGCGTGATATAGGGGTGCGGCAAGGTGAGATCGACTCGGCGACGATAAGCTCCGTGGTGCCGGCGCTGATTGGGCCCTTTGTCAACATGACAAAGAAGTTGACGGGCAGGAAACCGCTGCTCGTCAACCCCGCAATTTACGGCAAGCTGCCGGTCAAGGCGCCTGAGGCGCGTGTCCACGAAATAGGAACTGACCTTGTCTGCAATGCCGTAGCCGCGTACACACGGTTCAAAGGCGCCTGCATCATCGTGGACTTTGGGACGGCCCTCACCTTTACCGCGGTTGGGAAGGCGGGAGACATACTGGGCTGCGCGTTTGCGCCGGGGCTCGGCACGGCGGTAAGGGCGCTTTCCTCCGATACGGCGCAGCTTTCGGTCGTCCCGCTCCAGGCCCCGGACTCGTCGCTGGGCGGCAACACGGCTCACGCTATTCAGGCCGGGATAGTGCTTGGGTACAAGGGCCTTGTCGAATTCCTGCTTTCAGAGATGAAAAAGGATATGGAAGGCGTGGAGGGCACACCCAGGGACGATATTTCCGTAATTGCGACCGGCGGACTCAACAGCGTACTACAGCCGATAACGGATGTCTTCCAGTATGTGGACAAACAACTGATCCTCCGCGGCCTGAAAATAATTTCCTGCCTGGCCTGACATTTTTTGCTGGTCTAACACTGTACCCTCACCCTGTCTGCCCCTGCCGGTACACGTCCCTGCCGGTACAATTGACCTTGCGAATTTCCTCCGCTATACTTTAATCATAATGGAGCGGTGTCCGAGTGGTTGAAGGAGGCGGTCTTGAAAACCGTTGAGCCGCAAGGTTCCGGGGGTTCGAATCCCCCCTGCTCCGAAAACCCCTTTGGGCTAGAATCCTAAATCGTGATTATATAACAACTTATACGGTAAATACCCCTGCTGTTTTTTAATTTGAAATTCCTTCAAAATTCGGCGCAGGCGCTTGACAAAACTTTTTTTATAAATACTATGTATATAGTAAACTTAGTTTACACATATTATTACTAGGAGATTTATATGAAAAGGACTATTCGATTCTTGGGGTTGGCGGCGCTGCTTGCCTTTGCGTCGGGGACGCTGTTTGCCAGCGGGCAGAAGGCGCAGGCGGGGGGTGAGCGCACGAATCTTCGCATCAGCAAACAGTACGGCGTGAACTACCTGCCGCTCATCGTGTTGGAAGGGCGTAAACTGATAGAAAAGAACGCAAAAGAGGCCGGTTTGGGCGATGTTACCGTAGAGTGGGTAACGTTTGGGGGCGGGGCAACGGCGAATGACGCGCTGCTTTCCGGCAGCGTTGACCTCATATCGGGCGGCATAGCGCCTTTTGTGAGGCTTTGGGACAAGACAAACGGCAACGTAAAGTCGCTGGGGACGCTTGACCAGTCGCCGCTGATACTGAACAGCACCAATCCCGCCGTCCACAAGCTGGCCGATTTTACCGAAAAGGACAAAATCGCCGTGCCGTCCGTAAAAGTTTCGATTCAGGCCCTCGTTTTGCAGGTCGAAGCGGCCAAAGAATTCGGCAAGGACAAGTACGACCAGATTGACCATCTGACGGTCGCGCTGTCCCACCCGGACGCGCTTGTCGCGCTCACCTCCGGCAAATCGGAGATTACCGCGCATTTTACCAACGAGCCTTTTGCCTCGGTGGAGCAGCAGAACGGAGCGCGCCTTGTTTTCAATTCCTACGATGTTTTTGGTTCGCGTCATTCGACAAACCTTGTGTCTACGACAACGGATTTTTACAACGGCAACCCCAAACTTGCAGCCGTGATACTGAAATCGCTGTCCGAGGCGGATGAATGGATTGCCGGTCATAAGCGTGAAGCGGCGCAGCTTTACCTTGATGTTACAAAATCGAATGAGCCGCTGGAACTCCTTTTGTCAATAATAAGCCGGGACGAGATCGCGTACACGACCAAGCCGCTCAACGTAACTTTTTTCAGCGATTTCCTGTACGACTCAGGCGCGATAAGCCGCAAGCCTACCCAAAACGAGTTGTTTTTCCCGATAGTGCTGGGGCAAAAGTGATAGCGCCGGGGAGTTTGTAGGAGGTAGGAGGTAGGAGGGAAGGGGGAAGGCTCCCCCTCGCTCCAGCCCCGCGCCGCCCGCAAGCGGGCTTAGGCGGGTCTTACGCTACCCCCTCTGCGGGGTGGCAAGCCCCCCCGCAACGCCCCCCC
>JAIRMP010000182.1 GCA_031258615.1 Spirochaetaceae bacterium
ACGGCGGGATTTTGGGTAATCCGGTCAAACTCTTCAAAATGCTCCGTTTCCGTGGGATAAATATATGTCATTTCAAACTGATTTTCAAGGATAGGGGAAGCAGGGCAACGCCTATGCATTGCATGGGCTGAGGCAGGCTGGCGGTTGACACGCGAAGTCTTGCCTGATGCTGAAGGCGGCGCTATAGTTAGTTCAGCGGGGTGTAATAGAGTGTTCGATAACCTCAGTTGTTGAGCAAGTACAATGCCCCAAGGAGGACGGATGTCAACAGCGGCGGAACACTTGGAGGATCAGTACTATACTTATGCCGACATCCTGGAATGGGACGAAGGGGAGCGGTGTGAACTACTGGACGGAGAACTGGTCATGCTGGCGGCTCCGTCAAGGGTTCATCAGGAAATACTGGCCGGAATTTTTTCTCAAATCTATAATTTCTTGAAAGGGAAACCCTGCAAGGTTTATCCCGCGCCCTTCGGCGTCCGGCTTTTCCCCAAAGAAGACCACAGCGACGATGTCTATTTTGAACCTGACATAACCGTGGTCTGCGACCCGGCAAAACTGGACGACAGGGGCTGTAACGGAGCTCCCGATCTGGTGGTGGAAATTCTTTCACCTTCTACGATTAAAAACGATCTCCTCTACAAACTCAATAAATACCGCGAAGCTGGGGTGAAGGAATACTGGATTGTCGATCCGGAGGAGAAGACCCTTTCGGCAAACATCATGGAACAGGGCCGTTATATTCTCACCGAATACGGCGCGGATGCCGAAGCGGGGTCTGTGGTACTTTCACCTTTCAAGCTGGAACTAAAAAGCGTTTTCCCGTGATCCCCCGGTAACGCAGGGGCGCCAGTCTCCTATAACTATTAACTCCTCCCGCCAGTGCCCCTCGTCGTCATTGCGAGGCGCGTAGCGCCGAAGCAATCTGGAAGGGGAATCATTCGACTGGATTGCCACGCGCCTGCGGCGCTAGCAATGACGGCTGGCGAGGCGGCGCTCGCAAGGACGATTCGTAACCAGTTATCTTTCACGCTCAGCAACTCGCGAGGACAATGAGTCGGCTACTGGCGTACGTTTGATGCAGGCTGGACAACCGCTTTGCGGTTGTCTCCGGAGTTTGCGCGGGTCGATGGCCTCAGCCGCCGCAAGGCGGCTGGCTTATCGCAAACTCCAGGCCGAAACGAGCGGTGCGCGTGCAAGCGAGAGAGAGTTGACTAAATACTGGTAAATATGTAAAGTAAAGTCCATTTATATATACAGTTAATGGTAAGGGGTTAGATATGGATTGGATATTACGGATAATCCTCCCTCTTACCGGGTTAACCTTAGGCTGGATCATTAGATGGCTTTATGCCAGATTTCAATTAACAACGTCGGAGCGGATTGCCCGGCGGATAAGAGAGGATGCAGTAAAAGATGCTGATGCTATGCGGAAGGAGATGCTTCTTGAGGCAAAGGAAAAAATAATCAGCGAGCGTAACCACGCGGAAAGGGAGACTCGGGAAAGACGAGCGGAATTACAACGGCTGGAACACCGTGTCCTACAGCGGGAGGATGCGATAGAGAAAAAAAACCGGCAGGCGGAGCGGATCGAACAGCAGCTTGCGGAAAAAGAAAAAGTTTTTAAGGCGCGGGAAAACGCGCTTATGCATGAGGAGGAGCGTTACCGGCTCGAATTGGAGCGCATATCAGGGCTCACATCGGCGGAAGCCAAGGCTCAAATAATAGAACATCTTGAAAACGAGGCCATACACGACGCGCAGACAATCATCAACAAGATAGAAAACGAAGCGAACATCACCGCCGAGAAGAAGGCGCAGGACATACTCGTTACTGCCATACAGCGGCTTACAACGGATGTTACCGGCGATGTTACTGTATCGACCGTGCCGCTGCCTGACGATGAAATGAAAGGACGGATAATAGGACGCGAGGGACGCAATATCCGGACATTTGAGACAGTAACGGGCGTAGACATTATCATTGATGATACGCCCGAGGCGGTGGTGATTTCATGCTTCGACCCGGTACGCCGCGAGATAGCCAAGGTATCGCTTAACCGGCTCATTTCTGACGGCCGGATTCACCCCGCCAGAATCGAAGAGATCGTCAGCAAGGTGTCGCGGGAAATATCGCAAAAAATATTTGAAGAGGGCGAAAAGATGATCTACGATCTTGGCATCCACAACATCAATCAGGACGCGATACGAATGCTTGGACGCCTGTACTTCCGTACAAGTTACGGGCAGAATGTGCTGAAACATTCCAGGGAAGTTGCGCAGATTGCCAGCCTGATCGCCGCCGAGTTGGGAGCGAACCGCGATCTTGCCAAACGTGCCGCCATGCTGCACGACATAGGCAAGGGTGTCGATACCGATTCCGACCTGAATCACGCCGAGATAGGGATGGACATGGCGCGCAAGATAGGGGAGGACGCGCGGGTCATCAACGCGATAGGCGCGCACCACGGCGACATAGCGCCCATCTGCATAGAGTCGGTTATCGTTCAGATTGCGGACGCTATTTCGGCCTCACGGCCTGGCGCACGGAAAGAATCTCTTGAAAACTACATCAAACGCCTTAAAAACCTGGAAAACATAGCCTCCGGCTTTACCGGTGTGGAAAAGGCCTTCGCGATTCAGGCGGGGCGGGAACTGCGGGTTATTGTTCATAACGCGCAGGTAAACGACGAGCAGTCCCGCCTTATCGCACGGGATGTTGCCAAAAAAATTGAGGGCGACCTGCACTACCCAGGCCGTATCAAGGTAACTATCATCAGGGAGACACGAATCGTAGAGTATGCCAGATGATAACGCAAGTATCCTGATGCTGGGCGACATCGTAGGCGAACCCGGTTTGGCGGCGCTGGAGCGGAACCTGCCGGGCCTGATCAAGCGGTACGGCGCGGACTTCGTCACGGCAAACGGTGAGAACGCCTCACTCTTTGGTATGACGGCGGAGGACGCGCGCCGTATGTTGGCAGCCGGAGTTGACGTTGTAACTAGCGGTAACCACATCTGGGAAAAGCGGGACTTCTGGCCCTTCATGGACGGTGAGCAGCGGGTACTGCGCCCGGCAAACTACCCGCCGCCCGCGCCCGGACGCGGTTTCATCCTGATCAGGAAGGGAAAACTGCGCTTCCTCGTTATCAACCTTCAGGGGCGTGAGTATATGACGCCTATAGACTGCCCGTTCAGGACATTTGACAAGGTGCTTGCGGAGGCGGAACAGGATGGTGATGCCCCCTGCGCCGTGCTGCTTGATTTCCACGCCGAATCTACGCGGGAAAAGGAGGCGCTGGGCTTTTATGCGGACGGACGCGCCTCCGTGCTTGCCGGCACCCACACCCACGTTCAGACTGCCGATGAAAAAATACTGCCGGAAGGGACGGCCTACATCAGCGACCTTGGCATGACGGGCGTTTTGGACAGCATAATCGGCATGGACAGGGACATCTGCATGGAACGCGCCCGCAAACAGATAGCCTACCCGTTGCGCGCCGCGGAAGGCGCGACAAGCGTACATGGCATACGCGCCGTTTTAACAGAAACCGGAAGGGCGCTCTCCATAGAAAGGTTTTCGGCCCGCCAGTTGGCCTAACGTCCGCTCCGCGGTAGCATACCCGGAAGCCCGCCTGCCGCCCCGCTACCGCGGAGCGGATGAGGAACCCGCTGGCAGGCGGACGACAAACGAGGGGCAGTGCTGTTTTGTCGCGTTGAACACCTCGACGGACGGCAGGGCGCGGCACTTTATGCCGAACTGTGTACAACTGCGCGGAAAGGCGGCGTCCCAGCTCACCTTGAAAAACTTACATTCCAGACAATTCGGATACCTGTTGGCCGCCATTTGCAAATATATTTTAAGTATGCGGCGCGGACATATTCAAGTATTTGTTGGGTGCTCCCGCGATGAGACATTTTAAAAAGTAACACAATGAAATGAATTACCGGGTTAGCTAGGTGGTTTACACGGCTGGGCGGCATAGCCCGGCCATTGATAGTCCCGCAGATGCGGATCATTGGAGAGTACGGTGGCGTTGAGTGTAATCGCTGAAGCGGCAATCAGGGCATCAGGCAGGCGTAGGGACTTATTCCCGGCGCGGCGAATACGGATAGTTTCATTGCGGGTGGGTTTGTCTATTTCCGCCCAAAGGAAGCAATCCAAAAGAGCGCGAGCTTCGGCCTCTTCTTTCGCGTTCATGTCAGGCTTGGCTAAAACTTCTATTTCTACCACAAGGTTGATATACACTTAACAGTCCGGCAGACTGCCCAGAAAGGACTCAAGATTCAGTTTATGGTTTAGTGTGTCGATCAAAACATTGCTGTCGAGCATAAAACGGGGTTTGGTCATTCTAATCCCGGTGGCGTTTGGAGGGATCCGTGTTCCATGGATCGCGGTGATCCCATTCGTCCCGCATGGCGTTGATATCTTCGGAGGCGTTTTTCCAGGGTTTATCAGCCCATGCTCCATAGGCGCGGCGGAGGGCGCGGCGAAACGCTTCGTTTCCGCTTTGTCCCCGGGCTTCATCGGGGAGGGTTTCGTCTCCGGCGGGAACCGGGGTGAAGGCAAGGATGGCCCTGCCCGCCGGTATTTCGCGGGGGACTTCAATAATCAGCCGGCGGCTGACTGGAATATCAACGGTTTGTTGAATCGTCATTACACGAGAAGCCTAATATATGGGAACCAATGAATCAAGGGATGGGGGCGGCACGGAGCTTGCGGACTATCACGCTTCGCGTTTTGCCGCTTGCCACGGCCCCCGCCAAAAACACTGGCAGGCTGATTAGGCTAAACGCACTGATATATAAAAACCACGAAGGCGAATGAGCCTCCCCGCCGCAAGCGCGCAAACAAGTTTGCGGCGGGGTATTAAACCCCAAGGCAGAATAAGGCAAAGAAGGAGGAAAGAAGATGAAATCGAATTGTATTTCTATAACAATGCAAAGAGATGAAAAGCTAATGGTTTCCCTTATTCTCCTTCCGCGCCTTTGCGGTTAGTTTTTTTGTAAATTGGTTTTTAGCGCAATCAAGGTATTAGGGCAATAGGCGGACATTTTCAAGTATTTGTTTGCTGATATTTACAAATTCCAGGGAGCCTTTTACAATAACGGTAGTATAGTTACAGGAGGATTTTATGGTTAAAAGAACAATTATTTGCTGGGCGCTGCTGGCCTCCATTGCGGGCTTAGGTTTTGCCTCCGGCAAGAAAACGGCGGAACCGGCGCCGCTCACGATCTATGGGCTTAAAGGGCCGTCCGGGGTCGGCATGATACGGCTGTTCGAGACGCCGCCTGAGGTACGCGGTATGCGGGTCAGCGTCGAGGCGCTTGCTTCCGGCGATTTGATGGCGGCGCGTTTTATTTCAGGCGAGGCAAAGGTCGGGATACTGCCGTCCAACGTTGCCGCCAAGATTGCGGCAAGCGGCAAGCCAGTTCAGTTGGCCGCCGTAACGGGGCTTGGTATGCTCAGCCTGCTTTCGGGCGATCCGTCTGTCAGGACGATAGCGGACCTCCGGGGCAGAAAGATAGCGGTGGCCGGGCAGGGCGCCGTGCCGGACTATGTATTCCGCAAGATACTTACAACGTACCAGATAAACCCCGGAACGGATGTAACGCTGGACTATTCCCTTGCCTACCCGGAAATAGCCCAGTCGCTGATTGCCGGGCGGATAGACCTTGCCATCATCCCTGAACCCTTCGCCACGATGGCGCGGCAGGGCAACGGCAGCCTGGCGCAGGTAAGCGACATCCAAGCCGAGTGGGAGAAGGCCGGCGGGCAGGGCAACTACCCGATCACCGTGCTGGTTGTAGACACTCAGTTCGCCAAAGAGAACAGGGACGGGATGAAAACGATCCTCGCCGCCGTGAAGGATTCCATCGAGTGGGTAAAGGCCAACCCGGTCGAGGCGGGCGCGCTGGTCGAGAAGCACGGCCTCGGCCTGCGAGCCCCTGTCGTAGCGGCGTCCGTCCCGCGCAGCAACTTCGCGTTTATAGATGCCAAAGCCGCCAGGCCCACGCTGACGGCGCTGTACGAAACCTTGCTGGAGTTTGCCCCCGATTCGATAGGGGGCCGGCTTCCTGACGACAGCTTCTACTATTAGTCCGGCTTACTATTCATTTGGGCGCATCGCCGCATGGCGGCTGGACAACCGCATGGCGGCTGGACAACCGCGTAGCGGTTGTCTCCGCAAACTCCAACCGTTGTCGCGGGGCTGGGATGTGGGGCTTGTCGAGGGGCCTAACCCGCTTACTTTCACGCTCAGTGGCTCGCAAGGACAATGACTCAGCTATTGGCGAACGTTTGGTGCAGGCGTGCAAGCCTACGGCTTGCATAGGAGTTTGCGGCGCCAGCCTGACGGCTGGCTTACCGCAAACTCCTAGCGTTGTGGGTGGAGGGCGTACCCCGTGTTGCGCCACCTTGACTTTGTATGGGGGGGTCTATAGACTAAAGCAAATGTAATTACCATCCGTAGCGGAGGGCCGCGGGCGGATTAGAAATAGGAGAGGTCCATGAAACGGACATATCAACCAAGTAAGGTAAAGCGTAACAGAAAGTTTGGTTTTCGTGCGCGCATGAAGACGCGGGGCGGACGATTAGTGTTAAAACGCCGCCGCGCCAAAGGTAGGACAAAGCTCTCGGTCTCTGACGAGAAGAAGCCCTACTAGCATGGCAGAAAAAGGAGCCCTGCGTTTTCCTCGTGAGGAACATTTAAAACGGCGGCAAGACATACAAACCGTGTTCAAAAAAGGTTTTTCGGCCTCGTGTTCCGGGGCGCGTCTGTTTTTTTTACGCAGGGACGGGGACGGGAGGCGTATAGCGTTCACCTTTGCGCGTAAATTCGGCAGCGCGGTGGAACGTAACCGTGCCCGCAGGCTGGGCAGGGAGGCTTACCGTCATCTTAGACCCAGAATAAAGGGTGGTTACGATTTGGTGTTGCTGGTTTACCCAGATAAAAACGATTTTTGGGAAGGCAGAAAGGCACCCGGCGGCTTTGAAGGAGCTAAAAAGACGCGAAGCGGCTTTTTAGGAGATAAAAAGTCACGAAGTGACTTTTTATCCAGGCTCGCTCAGATGCGGGCGTTGTTAGGCAAGGCGGGGCTCTTAAGGTCAGGAGCTTTGCCGTGAAGACGGCTTTTACGCCGCGGAGTCTTGTCCTCCTCGTGATACGCTTCTATCAAAAAGCCATCTCGCCGCACTTTCCGCCCTGTTGCAGGTACTACCCTACCTGCTCGGCGTACGCTTACGAATCGGTACAAAAGTACGGCGTTTTTCGCGGGATCGGCCTAGGCATTGCCCGTCTTCTGCGCTGCCACCCCTTTCATAAGGGCGGGTACGACCCGGTACCGTAAGCAAATAATATATTAAAGAGGTTTCATGGAAAAAAGAACAATTATGGCCGTTGTGCTGTCCATTATAACAATTACCGGCTTCTATCTTATTCAATACAAGTTTTTTCCGCCCAAACCCGCTGCCGTACAGCAGCAACCGGTTACGGCGGAACAAAACGGCGCGCCCGCCCCGATCCCTGTTGACGAGGTGATTCCGGTCGGCGCGCCCGGCGCCGAAACGCCGTTGGCGGCGCTGTCCGGAGGGGAAACCTTTCCTGACTACGAACTCCTTACAAAGATAGAGACGCCGCTGTTTATCGTTGAGCTGAGCAACTGCGGCGGCGACATCACCAGCTTCAAACTGAAAGAGCACAAGGACGGCGATGACTATGTTGATATGATACTTGGCGGCGACAAGCCGGCCCACGCCTTTACGGTCGCGTTCGGCAACAAAGGCGCGGCGCCGGTAAGCGCGTTCTTTAACAGCAGGCAGATTTCCGGCACCGTTATCGAGTACTACCGTGATTTTTCTATAGACGGCGGTACTTTCCGCCTGACAAAGCGGTACACTTTCATGCCGGACGAGTATATGTTTCAGCTTGAAATAACTCTTGACGGCGGCGCTTCCGTTCCAGCCTTGAGCTTTGCATCCGCGGGGGAAACCGCCGCAGCCTACACGCTTGCGTTCGGGCCGCAGTTGGGTCCCCATTTTGAAAAACTTGACGGGAACTACGACTACAGGCGCTATATCACCTTTGTCAACGGCAAGCAGAAGCAGGAAAAAGTTTCCACCACCCAGGATGCGGTTGTTTCAAGCCATGTGTCGTGGGCTTCCGTTGCCGGAAAGTACTTTGCGTTGATCCTGGTACCGGACGCGACTGCCTACGAACTTGTTTTTTCATCCCGCCCTCAGGAGCCGGGGTTGCAGGCCGCCTCGCGCCTCTTTATCGTGCGCCCGCCGCTTTCCGCCTCGCGCAGTACGGACGTATTTCGCTTTTACCTCGGCCCAAAAACGTCAAAGGCGCTGACCATCTACGATACAGGCGCAAACAGCTTCAAGTATACCGATATGCGCCTGGAGCAGGTGGCAAACTCCGGCGGTTTTTGGGGCATACTGAGTCCGCTGGAGGCCCTGCTTAACTGGCTGCTGAACCTGTTTTACGCGCTTGCCCCGAATTACGGCGCGGCGATAATACTTGTAACGCTGCTCGTCAAGATTTTACTGTTTCCGCTTACCAAGAAGGGCTCGGAAGGAACTCTGCGTATGCAGGCGATGGCCCCAAAAATCAAGGAGATTCAGGAGAAGTACAAAGATAACCCGCAAAAGATGAACCTTGAACTGGCCGGCCTGTACAAGAAAGAGGGCTACAGCCCGCTTTCAGGCTGTCTGCCCATGCTGATTCAGCTGCCCATATTCCTGTCGATGTACAGCCTTTTCAACAATCACTTTGAACTGCGCGGCGCTATGTTTATTCCCGGCTGGATACCCGACCTATCCGCGCCGGAAACGATCTGGAACTTTGCGCCGTTCAGACTCCCCATACTCGGCTGGAGCGACCTGCGTCTGCTGCCTTTCATCTATGTGGGCTCGCAGCTGCTGTACGGCAAGGTTACGCAGACGCCTGACCAGACAGGCAACACACAGATGAAGATAATGCTGTATGCGATGCCGCTAATGTTTTTCTTCATACTGTACAACGTACCGTCAGGACTTTTGGTTTACTGGATTATGTCCAATATCCTGACTATGGTACAGCAGCTTGCGATAAACAAGCTGAAGGCTGAAAGGATGGCGGCCATTGCCGCGTCCCGGCTGGAAAAAAAGGTCATTGTCCCGCCAAAAAAAAGGAAAAAACGGTAGAAACATGGCGGTGGACGGAATATTTTAATCTACCAACAAGGAGTAATGCTATGATAAAAGAATTTGAAGGACGAACTGAAAAAGAAGCCATAAACAAGGCTGTTAAGGAACTTGGACTTGAACGGGATTGCTTCGATGTAGAAATCGTCGAAACGCAGCGCGGCGGCTTGTTCAAAAAAGCTAATGTAAAGATTCGCGTTCATACCAGCGATTCGGAGGTGGACTATCCGGCAAAGTACGGTAACCGTCCGGGGGTGCAGACAAGCGGTAATGCCTTGCCTTCAAAAAAACGCGCCACGGACTCCGGTGATGAGGCCGTACCGCCGGACCCTGAATTTGAAAAAACAATTATAGAATACATCGACAATATCATAAGTCTGATGGGCATTGACGGAAAAACAAGCGTCCTTTTCCGCGAAAAACGCAAGACAGGCTTCAATATAACATCCTCCGAATCGTCTTTCATAATCGGCAGGAAGGGAAAAACGCTGGACGCGCTTCAGGCTATTTCATCAACTTATGCCGCGCATAAAGGGTATGATGACGCCCGTATTATCACTGACTGCGAAAATTACCGTCTCCGCCGCGAAGAGAGCCTTGTGCGTCTTGCCTACACCGTTGCCGATCGTGTCCGCGAAAGCCGCCTCTCCTTTCTGCTTGAGCCTATGAACCCGTTTGACCGCCGCCTGATCCACACGACTCTTAACGACTTAGGCGATATAGAGACAAAAAGTGAAGGCCGGGGTCTCTACAAACAGGTGCGCATCATTTACAAGGGGCCCAACGGCCCCCGCCCCAAACGTTCAAGATGAGTACCTGACAACCCGCACACAAAAACGACCATGAAAAGCGTAAAGACAACCGCGGAGCGGTTGTCCAGCCGCTTGCGGCTTGTGCTCCTTGCAATGACGGGGTGTCGCATACATC
>JAIRMP010000212.1 GCA_031258615.1 Spirochaetaceae bacterium
GCAGCCCGATAGTATAAAAAATCACTGCTCTATTGGCGAACGGGAAGAAACTTTGCGGCAGAGAGGGTTTTAGTCTTTGAATTCCGATAAAATGTGCCTTTAATCAGCGTTGCCCTAAGAAACCGTACACGATAAGGGAAGCGATAGAGTATCTTGGACGGCTTGGAGGACCTAAACGAGCGCCCAGCAACGGGCCGCCCGGTGTGAAGACTATATGGATAGGTCTGATGAAGCTATATATCCTTTTGGCCTACAGAGAATGCCTAGTGTGATTCTGTAGGTCAAGTTTAGCATTCATGGCGGGGTATTAACCCCACTGCGAATAACCGAAAACCATGAAAAGCGGGGTGAGATCGGCGCGGCCCGGCAGGGCCGCGCCGCTTTTTTTTGCCGGAGGTTTACTGTAACCCGGATTGCGGTACTGACGGCTGGGGCAATCACCCGCCGATAATTTTGATCAACACCCGCTTCCGCCGCCGCCCGTCAAACTCGCCGTAAAAAATCTGTTCCCAGGTACCAAAATGCAGGCGTCCCTCCGTAATCGCGACAACAACTTCGCGCCCCATAAGCTGCCGCTTCATGTGGGCATCCGCGTTTTCCTCGCCGCGGTTGTGCCTGTACGATGATACCGGCTCATGCGGGGCCAGCTTTTCAAGCCACACGTCAAAATCGTGATGCAGTCCCGCCTCGTCATCGTTGATGAAAACGCTTGATGTTATATGCATCGCGTTCACAAGGCAGAGCCCCTCCCTCACGCCCGATTCCGCAAGCGCCTTCTCCACCTCCCCGGTGATGTTGATGAACTCCCGCTCTTTCGCTGTGTTAAACCACAGTTCTTTTGTATACGACTTCATATCCCAAGTATGCCGCGGCGGGCGTCAAATTTAAACCGGCGCTCCCGCCGGCTTCACTCCCGCATCGGACGGCGGGGGTATATGCTGTTCGAGCTTCACCCTGATCTCATCGGGAATCGGCTCGGACTTTTGGGCGATGAAGTCGTAGTAGACAAGCACTACGCTGCCCTTCACGCAGAGCCGCCCCTGCTGCCATGCCTCGTGCTTAATCGTAAAGGACTTCTCCCCTATACGCGAAATCCAGGTTTTTACCTCGACGGGCGAATTGCAGTAAAGCTGCCCGGTATAATCATAGTCCGAATGAACCATCACCAGATGCCAGGTCTCACGGCTGAACTGTAGGAGCGGATCGAAGACGCGGAAGAGCGGGGTACGCGCCTGCTCGAACCAGATGGGCGGCACACAGTTGTTGATATGCCCCAGCGCGTCCGTTTCGCCGATACGCGGGCTTACCGTCAGCGTAAACATAGGCCGCTAACGTTTCTCCAAGAGGGAACTGTCGTAATCCTCAGGCGGAACGAAACCCAACAGCTCTATGCAGGTAGCCGCTATCGAACTGATGCCGAGCCCCGTCTTTAGCGGGCCAGTGGAGCGGGCGTTTGGTGCAGGCTGGCCTGCCACGCAGTCGTACAGGACGCAGGGCACAGGGTTCAGGCTGTGGCTCGTCTTGGCCCTGGGCGTGCCGTCTTCCTTCAGCAGCACAGCGCCCGTCTTCTTGTCGTGCTCAAACATATCGTCGCTGTTGCCGTGGTCCGCTGTTATCAGCATCACGCCGCCCGCCGCCTCCACCGCGCGGGCTATCCGCCCAAGCTGCAAGTCCATCGCCTCAAGCGAGCAGACCACCGCCTCGTACACGCCGGTATGCCCCACCATGTCGCCGTTTGGGTAGTTGAGGCGTATAAAATCGTATTTGCCGGAGGGTATCGCTTCGAGTACATAGTCCGTTATCTCGGCGCACTTCATCCACGGGCGCTGCTCAAACGGCAGCACGTCGCTCTTTATCTCGACATAGTTTTCCAACTCTTCATTGAACTTCCCGGAACGGTTGCCGTTAAAAAAGTAGGTAACGTGGCCGAACTTCTGCGTTTCGCTGATTGCCAGCGTGCGGACGCCGCTTGCCGCGAGGTACTCGCCCATCGTGCGGTCTATGGCCGGCGGCGAGACGAGGTAGCGGCGCGGTACGTGAAGGTCGCCGTCGTACTCCATCATGCCGGCGTAGCGCACCTTGGGCCGCCTGCCCCTGTCAAACTTGTCGAAACCATCCTCCTCAAAAGCCGCCGTTATCTCAAGCGCCCTGTCGCCCCGGAAGTTGAAGTACACCACCGAATCGCCGTCCTCTATCGCGCCTATCGGTCTCCCATCCTGGAAGATGACAAACTCCTTCAAATCCTGGTCTATCACGCCGGGCGTTTCGGAGCGGTACGTTTCCACCGCCTCGCGCGCGCTCGAAAAACGCCGTCCCTCGCCGTGAACGTGTACATTCCAGCCCCGGTGAACCATCTCCCAGTCCGCGCCGTACCTGTCCATCGTTATCCACATCCGCCCGCCGCCGGACGCTATCCGCGCGTCAAAGCCGTCCGTCGAAAGCTCTTTCAAAAACGCTTCGAAGCTGTCAACGTACAGGAGCGCACTCGTTTCAGGCACGTCCCGCCCGTCAAAGAGCGCGTGCACCCGGACCCGTTTGACGCCCTCCGCCTTCGCCTCCGTTATCATGCCTTTCAGGTGGTCAAGGTGGCTGTGAACGTTGCCGTCCGAAAATAGGCCGATAAAGTGCAGCGTCCCGCCGGACGCCTTTACGCCGTCAACAACCTCGCGCCAGGCCGCCCCCTTCCACATCGCGCCGCTTGCTATCGCCCCTCTGACGAGCGCCGCTCCCTGGTTAAAGACCCTGCCGCAGCCCATCGCGTTATGTCCCACCTCGCTGTTGCCCATGTCGTCATCGGAGGGCAGCCCGACCGCCTTCCCGTGCGCTTTCAGCGTGGTAAAAGCGCTCTTCCCCCTAATCGCCGCCAGGTTGTACATCTTGGAATCGAGGACAGCGTCCCCTTCCCTGTATTTTCCCAGCCCGACGCCGTCCATTATCACAAGGACAAGCGGCCCCCGCCGTCCCTTCCACGCGGGATTCTTTTTCAGCGCTTCCATAAAACTCTCCATTATTCCGTGTAAAAACGTTAATACAAAATGTTATATTGATAAAAACGTTAAACCGTCTCCGTTCCAGTCTACAAAAAAAATCCAGCCTATTCCAAGACAGGCAGGCCAGCCTGCACCAAACGTACGCCAGTAGCTGAGTCATTGTCCTTGTCATTCGCTGAGCGTGAAAGCAAGCGGGTTACGCCACCCGTCATTGCGAGCGCCCGCAGGGTGCGAAGCAATCCAGCCCACCGTCTATCGGCGGCATTGACCTGAGTGTGTGGCGCTTATCCTACGTACCCAATTGCTGAACCATATAGCCGCGCTACCCCGGAAAGACCGGCCATCGGGAATTGAAGCCATACTGGAATTAAAGAAAATGAGCCTCCCCGCC
>JAIRMP010000250.1 GCA_031258615.1 Spirochaetaceae bacterium
GAAGCAATCGTGGCAACCGCAAAGCGGTTGCCATAGGAGTTTGCGGCGGGGCGGTTCATTAGGCGGATTCCTAAAACCGACATTCCTTTGAAAAACTCTTTACAATACAATATACATACTGTATTGTAAAAACATGACGGCAAGGGAAGTAGCGGCGAAACTTGAGTCTCACGGTTGGGTGTTGGATAGAATCAAAGGTTCCCATTACACCTATGCCAAACGGCAAACGCTCAATTCCTGTTCCTCCACGGCAGTAAGGACTTGGGGATTCTTGGAAAGAGGATACTCAAGGAAGCCGGTATAAATGATTAGGAGGTATGGCCATGACCTATAATTGTACCATTGAACAAGAAGGGAATATGTTTATAGTCCAGTTCCCGGATATGCCGAATATACAGACCTTTGGAAATACCCATGAGGAAGCCCTGGCAATGGCGCAGGAAGCCCTTGAAGGCTGTCTGGAATCCGATATTTCCCGCGGGCTGCCTATTCCCCCGCCTGCCTATAAAGGGGGCTATCCTGTTCTTGTCGCCTTGTCCCTCCGGCTCCGGGAACTCCGGGGGGAACAGAGCCAAACCGACATAGCCCGGAAACTGGGGCTTTCCTATCAGTCATACCAGCGTCTGGAAAACCCCTGCAAGGCGAATCCTACGGTAAAAACCCTTGAACGAATCGCCCGTGTCTATGGCCGGGAATTAAATATTTCCATGTAACCTCATGCCTCGGACGGCTAACGGGCGTTACAAAGGCGGCCACCATGCCCGTCGAGCCTCCTCGCATGGATTGCTTCGTCACTTCGTTCCTCGCAATGACGGCTTGCAATGCGTCCGTGGGAGGGGGCTTGCGAGGCTGCCGTGGGAGCGGACTTTGCGAGGGGGCTGGTAAGGCTGCCGTGGGAGCGGGCTTTGCGAGAGGGCTGTGGAGGCTGCCGTGGGAGTACGTCGCGGGCAATGACTATCCCACGCTGAAGTTTCAGAATCCCTGACGCTACGGCAACCGCTGCGCGGTTGCCGCGCTCGCAATGACGGTCTCACAACAATGGTAGGAGTTTGCGATAAGCCGCCTTTCGGCGGCGCAAACTCCTATGGCAAGCCTACGGCTTGCCACGATTGCTTCGCTTCGCTCGCAAGGACGGCTCCACCCGTTGTTCACGAGAGGGGTCGGCAGCGAAGTTGCCGCGACTTCTCCTCCCTAAAATGCCCAATGATGCTTTCACGGCTAAAGCAGTATAGTAATGCATGTCTGTAATATGCCTTGACTCCTTTTTGAGGTGCTGATAAGATAGTATATGACAGTTGAATAGGGTTTAAGGTGGGGCTGTGGAGAGCCTCTTTTTTTTAGGAGCGGTTGACAGGATGCGTTATACGCCCAAGGTTGCCGATAAGGTGTTCGATTCGGTAGAGGCCGTCGTAAACGGCCTTGCTATGAGGCTTGTGGAGCTTTCAGTTTCACAGCAAAAAGGCTGCGTTCAGGTCAGGGCGGTGGTCTACAACGGCAGCCCGCAGATGCCCGGAAAAACGGCAGGCGGGGTAACAGCGATGGGGAGCGGGACGGACAGGGACGATGGCCGCGTTGACCCGCCGGCTGTCAGCATCAACGACTGCGCCCGTGTGCACCGGGCGATCCTGCCGCGGCTGGAGCTTGCCTTCCCTGGTAAGGATATTTACATTGAGGTTTCGTCGCCGGGGATTGAACGCAGGATAAAGGACGGCGCCGAATTCGTTTACTATATAGGGAGGCCGGTCAGTTGTTACCGAGTGGATATTTCCGATTGGACAAGCGGTATTCTTGAGAGTGCCGACGACACTCATATTGTTATTAAGGGGAAAAACGGAATGATTAGTCTATCTTACGATACGATCGCCAAAGCAAAGCTTTCTTACTTGGCTTCGATTGCACAGACTCCGCAAACTGCGCGGATGAAAAAAGGGGCGGCAGTCTGATGGCAACTGATGTAAGGGAAGCGATCCTTCAGTTGGTGCAGGATCGGAATATTTCTGAGGATTTGGCGGTTAAAATTGTTGAGGACACGCTGCTTTCGGCGTACAGAAAAAAGTTCGGCAGTGATGAGAATGCCGAGGTTCGTTTTGATGACGACAAAAATTGTGTTTCCATACTTGCCCGCAAACAGATTGTTGACGGCGTGTACAATCCGGCTTCCGAGATAGAGTTGGAAGATGCGCGGACACTAAATCCGGAGGCGGAGGAGGGAGACGAGATTCTTATAGAGCTTGATCCCAAAGATTTCGGCAGAATGGCGATCGCCAGCGCCAAACAGACGGCTACCAAGTCTATACGCGACATACGCAAGGACAGCCTTTACGCCGAATACAAGGATAAAGAGGGAGAGATCATCATAGGTTACTATCAGCGGGAACGGAACGGTACGATCTTTGTCGATCTGGGCAAGATTGAGGGCGTTCTGCCAAAAAAATTCCAGTCTCCGCGTGAGATTTACCATGTGAACGATCGTATCAAGGCGCTGATTTACAGGGTCGAAAAGAACGAAACCGGCCTTTCCATCGTACTTTCGCGTGGGCATCCCGATTTTGTGCGGGCAATATTTGAACTTGAGGTGCCTGAGATTTACGACAAGACAGTAGAGATTCACAAGATAGTCCGCGAACCGGGTTACCGTACCAAGCTGGCAGTTTTTTCTTCCAGGGATGATGTCGATCCGGTCGGCGCCTGCGTTGGGCTCAAGGGGGTGCGGATTCAGGCAGTCATACGTGAGCTTGAGGGCGAAAAGATAGATGTGCTGAAGTACGATCCCGACCCTCAGCATTTTATAAAGAACGCGATGTCCCCGGCGGAAGTGCGCGAGGTTGTGATTCTGGATGAGGCCAAACACAAGGCGCTTGCAATAGTGAGCGAGAGTCAGCTTTCGCTTGCGATAGGCAAGCAGGGTCTCAATGTAAGGCTTGCAAACCGGCTTGTTGACTGGGAAATCGACGTTAAAACCCCGGCGCAGTTTGAGGAGATGGATATTACTTCTGAGCCGCGGGCCGCCGCCTCACGTCTGTTTGGCGACAGCGAGTATGAGGATGAGATATCCACCATATCCGAGCTTCCCGGCGTTGACGAAGCGGTCGCCGCCCTGCTTGCGCAGAATGATATTGAGTACATTGAAGATTTTATCAATTCGGATGACGAAAAATTGCTGGAGTTTGAAGGGCTGGAAAAGGCGCAGATCGATGCGTTACGCAACCTGATCGATGAGCTGGTCGAGGTTAAAATTGACGAATCGGATGATGAGGAGTTCGCTCCGGACAGTGATGTTCCGGCATGGGATACTTCCTCCGGCGCGGCGGTGGAAGCCGTTGAAAGCGGCGGCGGGCATTGGGATGGAGCGGTTCCTCCCCAGCCAGCCCCTGATGAGGAAATTGATGAAGACTTGGTTTGTCCTGAATGCGGCGCAAAGGTAACTACCGATATGACCAGTTGCCCCGCATGTGGTATAGGACTGAGTTTTGAGTACGAGGAATAATTTTAGGAAGGAAAATGGCGGCTGATACTGAAAACCCCCAGGAACTCGCGTACGAACTGATTAAACATTCCAAAGATTTGCCCGCTTCCAAGAACGGCGGCGCCGCGGAAGGCGGAACCAAGCCGGCGGAAACGGAACGGAAAAGAACCGTCCGGGTAAGAAATAAGAAGCCGTCTGTAGATACTCCACCCACGGCTGCTACTGCCGCAACCAAAAAAGCGGCGCGCAAAGTAAAGGTTGTTGCACACGCCGCCAAACCCGAACAGGTTAAAAGTACGGAGGCGGCTGAAGACTCAGTTTCCGTGTCAGCGCCGGCAGTACAGGCGGAAGCCGCCGCGCAAACACCCAGTGTCCCGGAAGCGCCGGAGACGGCGCAAACCGCGCCGCCCGTTACAGTGCCTTTACCGGAGGTGGAGGGTGATAAGGATAAAGCCGGCGCTTCCCCCGCCGCTCCTGTCAGCCATGTAAGTGTTTATAAAGAAACTGCCAGGCCGGCAGTTCAGGCAGGGCGGGTAGGCGGTAAATTTATAGGCCCCAAACCGCAGCGGAGCGGACCAGCCCATGGCGGCGGCAACGGTAAACCGGCGACTTACGTTGGACGCGGCAATACGCGGCGTGGAGGCTGGCAGGGAGGCCAGGGTAGTCAAGGCGGCCAGGGTGGTCAAGGCTGGCAGGGTGGTCAAGGCGGACAGGGCGGTCAAGGCTGGCAAGGTGGTCAAAGCGGACAGGGCGGTCAAAACTGGCAGGGTGGTCAAGGCTGGCAGGGTGGCCAAAGCGGACAGGGTGGCCAGGGTGGTCAAAACTGGCGTGGTCAGGGTGGCAAAAACTGGCAGGGTGGCCAGGGTGGTCAAAATTGGCGTGGCCAGGGTGGTCAAAACTGGCAGGGTGGTCAGGGTGGTCAAAACTGGCGTGGCGGTCAAAGCGGGCAGGGAGGCTATTATACCGGTCCCAGGGGCGCCTATTCCGGCGGCAGGACAGGACAGGGCGCCAGACAGGGCTACGGGGGGGGTACCGGCGGCGCGCAGGGTAACAGTTACGGCGGCGGGCGTTTCCAGGGCGGAACGCGGCCGCCTTACGGCGGACAGGGCGGCGGAGCTTACAGGCCCGGTGGTTTTGGTCAGGCCGGTTACGGCGCCCCCAGATTTGGTGCGGGGCGAACCATGCCGCCGCCGCCTCCCGCAACAGACAACAAAGGCACGGTAAAGCGCACCTTCAAGGCAAAAAAGCCGGTTTACCAGCGCCGCGACAAAGAAGTCGAGATGGGGGAAAAACTCCAGCATGGTAAAAAACGTTCCGCGCAGATCGCAAACCCGGTGCCAAAGTTGATCGACATAATGGAAGTGGTCTCTGTTTCGGAACTTGCCCGCAAAATGAACCTTAAAGCATCCGAACTTATCGCGAAACTTATGAGCATGGGCCAGATGGTGTCGATAAACCAGCAGATCGATTCGGAAACGGCGGCCATACTGGCCGCCGAATTCGGCGCGGACGTGAACATAGTAAGCCTGTACGATGAAACCTTGATAGAAACGGAGGCGGACGATGCCGACTCTATGATGCCGCGCCCGCCTGTTGTCACCGTGATGGGGCACGTTGACCACGGCAAGACAAAACTTCTGGACGCGATCCGCAGCGCCGATGTCGTTTCCGGTGAATTCGGCGGCATAACCCAGCATATAGGCGCTTACATGGTGGAAACGCCCAACGGCGGCATCACCTTCCTTGACACGCCTGGCCACGAGGCGTTTACCCGTATGCGGAGCCGCGGCGCTCAGGTTACCGACATCGTAGTCCTTGTCGTAGCGGCGGACGACGGCGTTATGCCCCAGACCATCGAAGCGATAAACCACGCGAAAGAAGCGGACGTGCCGATAATCGTCGCGATAAACAAGATTGACAAGCCGGACGCAAACCCGGACAAGGTACGGAGCCAGCTTTCGGAACTGGGTTTGCAGCCTGAGGAGTGGGGCGGGCAGACGATGTTTGTCGAGCTTTCCGCGCTGAAAAAAGAGGGTGTCGACGACCTTATAGAGGCGATTCTGTTACAGGCCGAAATCCTGGACATCCGCGTAAACTACAACCGCAGCGCGGAAGGTAAAATCCTTGAATCGCGTATAGATCACGGACGCGGCATTGTAGCCACGATACTGGTCGAAAAAGGCGTGCTTGAAATAGGCGATTCGTTTGTCGCCGGCATCTGGCCGGGCAAGGTCAGGGCGATTTTTAACGACAAAGGCGTCCGTGTCGACAGCGCCTCGCCTTCTATGCCGGTGGAAGTGCTCGGGTTTGAGGGCATACCAAACGCCGGCGACCCGCTTCAGGTGGTGGAGGACGAAAAAGTAGCCCGCAGCTTCTCGGCAAAACGGCAGGAGCTTAAACGCTTTGAGGATGCGAAAAATATACGCAAGATCACGCTGGACAACCTGTACGACACGATAAGTGACGGCGATATTCAGGAGCTAAAGGTCATAATCAAGGGCGACGTGCAAGGCTCTGTCGAGGCGCTGCGGGCAAGTCTGGAAAAACTGTCCACAAAAGAGGTGCGGCTCGCCGTGATACAGGCCCTGCCCGGCGCCATCAACGAGGGCGATGTAGACCTCGCCTCCGCGTCCAACGCAATACTGATAGGTTTCAACGTGCGCCCCACACCCAAGGCCAAGGCGCTTGCCGACCAGGAAAAGGTTGATATACGCCGTTACAACGTGATCTACCGTGTCGTAGAGGACATGGAAAAGGCGATGGAAGGCCTCTTGAAACCGGACACAAAAGAAGAAGTTATAGCCGATGTGGAAGTGCGTGAAGTGTTCAAAATTTCCAAAACGGGCGTGATCGCCGGCTGCTATGTGCGCGGCGGCTCTGTCAAGCGCAGCGCGTCCGTCAATGTGATACGGAACGACACGGTGATCTATACGGGCAAGATAGCCTCACTCCGCCGCTTCAAAGACGATGTAAAAGAAGTTACCGCCGGTTTTGAGTGCGGCATGAGCATAGACGGCTATGACGACGTTAAGATCGGCGACGAATTCGAAGTCTTCGAGATAGTGGAAATAGCCCGCAAACTGTAAAACTGAGGCGGGCGGACTGAGCCTCAATAACTTACCGCCTTCCCTAAAAGCGTTTCTCCGGGTACTTCCGCCCTCCGTTTGTCCGGATACTTCCTGAACTTTCCCAATACAACCTCGGAACGTTCTTTCCTCTGTCTTATAAAGTCTCTCCAAAATATTTCCTAAGCTCTCCGTACAACTGCTTCTTCCGGTACTTTGGTATCCATACTATGCGCGCGTAAATAATACAACGCTTACAAGAAACCCCGCCGCAAGCGCTAAACTTGACCCACAAATATCTTGCATCGTTGGTATATTTCATGCGACACTCTGCTAAAAGCCAAAAACTTTGGGAGGAATTATGCTGACAAGAAAAAGTTTCGA
>JAIRMP010000183.1 GCA_031258615.1 Spirochaetaceae bacterium
TTATGCATTAAACATTAGCCGGCAATGCAGTTTTATTCAAGTACCGGCGGCAGGCCAGCCTGCACCGAACATACGCCAGTAGCCGACTCATTGTCCTTGATATTCGCTGAGCGTGAAAGAGAACGGGTTACACACTTCGGCCTGGAGTTTGCGCGGTAAGCCAGCCGCCTTACGGCGGCTGAGACCATCAACCCGCGTGTGGGTTGTGCCGCCGGCACAACCGCACAGCGGCAAGCCGCTTCGCGGCTTGAGGCGCAAACTCCTGCCACGGGCGGGTTATAGCCTGAACAGTAAGTCCTCGTAGCCGGGGAAGGGCCAGACTTCCCTCGACACTATCTTTTCCAGCGCGTCTATCCTTGAGCGTACCGCGTCCATCGCGGCGCGGATCTTTTCGTTGTACACTTTTGCCTGGGCGAAAGGCTCTTCGGAGTCCTGCGCGGTGATGAGCGCCGTTTCCAGCTTGGCGGTTTCCTCGTACAGTTCCGAGCAAAGCTCGGCGATACGTTTTGCCCGCTTCTCCTGCGGGGCGCTCACCGCGTGAATCGCCGCCATCGCTTCCGCGTCCCGCGCCAACTCGGCGCCGTACTTGCTGGCCGCCGGGAATATGTCTCGCCGCGCGATGTCTATCATCATACCCGCCTCAATGTTCACCTGTTTTGAATACTTTTCCAGGTATATATGGTAGCGGCTCGCCATCTCGTCCTTCGAAAGCACGTTGTGGGTTTCAAACAGGCTTATAGTCTCGCCGGCAAGCAGCACCTGCAGCGCGTCCGGTGTGGAGATTACGTTGGGCAGCCCGCGGCGCTCCGCTTCGCGCACCCACTCGTCAGAATAACCGTTCCCGTTGAACACCACGCGGCGATGTTTTGAGTACGATATTTTTATCAGTTCCTGAATCGTCTCATTTATGTTGGAGGCTTTTTCCAGCTTGTCCGCGAATTCGCTCAGAATCTGCGCGACCGCCACGTTCAGGTACGTGTTCGGTGTCGATATAGACTGGGACGAACCGACCATGCGGAATTCAAACTTGTTGCCGGTGAACGCGAACGGACTTGTCCTGTTGCGGTCAGACACGTCCTTAGGCAGGCTGGGCAGGCTGGTAACACCGAGCTTTATGCTTCCGCCTGACTCCGTGCTATGGCTATTCTTGCCGTCCGCGATGTTGTCAAAGATTTCGGTGAGCGGGCCGCCAAAAAAGATCGATACGATGGCGGGCGGGGCCTCGTTAGCGCCCAGCCTGTGTTCGTTACCGCTTGTAGCCACGGACGAGCGGAGCAGGAGAGCGTAGCGGTCAACCGCTTCCACCACGGCGGCGGTAAACAGCAGGAAGCGCGCGTTCGACTGCGGATTTTCGCCAGGGTCAAACAGGTTTATGCCGTCGTCCGTGCCCATGGACCAGTTGTTGTGCTTGCCGGAACCGTTCACACCGGCATAAGGCTTCTCGTGGAGCAGCGCCTCCATGCCGTGCCTGCGGGCCACGCTCCGCATCATCTCCATCACAAGCTGATTCGCGTCAACCGCGCTCGTCGTGTTGCTGTAAACTGGCGCTATCTCAAACTGATTCGGCGCCACCTCGTTATGCTGGGTCTTGGCCGCGATGCCGAGCTTCCACAGCTCATAGTTCAGCTCCCGCATAAACTCCGCCACCCGCTCCCTTATCGCGCCGAAGTAATGATCCTCCATCTCCTGACCCTTGGCCGGCACATTGCCGAACACGGTACGGCCCGTCAACAGCATATCGGGGCGTTTATCAAAGTAGGTTTTATCCACCAAAAAGTATTCCTGCTCAGGCCCCACCGTCGTAAACACCCGTTTGCTTGTCGTGTTCCCCAGTGCCCGCAGCACCCGCAGCGCCTGCTTGTTCAGCGCGTCCATTGAGCGCAGCAACGGCACCTTTTTGTCCAGCGCGTGCCCGTAATAGCTGATGAACGCTGTCGGGATGCAGAGCGTGGTGCCGGTCTTGTCCTGTTTAAGGAATGCCGGGCTCGTTACGTCCCAGGCGGTGTAGCCGCGGGCCTCAAAAGTCGCCCGCAGGCCTCCGGACGGAAAGCTGGAAGCGTCCGGCTCGCCCTTTATCAGCTCCTTGCCGGAAAATTCCATGATAACCCTGCCGTCCCCGGTAGGCGCGATGAACGAATCGTGCTTTTCCGCCGTGATTCCCGTCAACGGCTGAAACCAGTGCGTATAGTGGGACGCGCCCTTTGAAATCGCCCAGTCACGCATCGAAGCGGCGACCACCTCCGCCACTTCCAGCGTCAATTCCTTTTCGCCATTCTGAACCGCCACAATCTCTTTGTAAATGTTTTTCGGCAGCCTCTCCCGCATCAGCGCGTTTGAAAAGCTGTTCGAGCCGTAGACCTCAGCCACCGGCGTCTTTGTAAAATCAACTTCTGTAAACATTTTATCTCCTGTATTTTTTGGATTGGATTTTGTAAAAATCACGCAAAAACCATGCCAAGTGCCACTCCACGCACAGTTTGAATGCGCAGGCAGCGGTGTAATTGTCCCGGATATTTCCCAGACAGTGGCTGCTTACCCTTAAGAAGGGGGGAAGTAGCGGCAACTTCGTTGCCGACCCATCGCTCCAGTCCACAACGGTAGGAGTTTGCGTAGACAACCGCGTAGCGGTTGTCCAAGCGCGTAGCGCGCCGCAAACTCCTATGGCAAGCCGCAGACTTGCCACCGCCCGACTCGCATACAATTTTGTAGATTTTTGCGGATTTTCTACATATTCGTAACAAACCACCGTGAACAATGAACAAGTAAGCAGAATAGGGAGTAGCAGGGGCGAGAGGGTTTTACGGGGGGGGGGGGGGGCAGGCGGGGATTACCGCCAACTATGCCCTGGGTTGACTGCCGCTACTGTTGTCAGGCTTGTTCAGCTCCTCCAGAAGTTTGTCCACCGGAATTTCCGTTATCCGCGCTGCCTGTTCTATAGAAAGCCCCAATTTCAGCGCGTTCCTTGCGACTTTCAGCTTGCCGAGCCGTTCACTGAGCCGTTTGCGGCACCGCTCGTATTTCATAGCGAGTATTTGTCCGTAACCCATAGGAACTGTGCAGAAATAACATGACCAAACGGTCATGTTATTTCCTAATTGCATAAGCAATTAAAATAAAATGCTGTGCATTTTATTTATGCACAGTTCCTACGTGATATGGCTAACATTTCATTTACCTCCGTAGTTCTGTATCCCCCGCCAATGTGGTTTACAAGGCAGGCAAGCCTTTCCAACAGCGTTGCTATGTCTCCTTCGCTGAAGCCGCCCCTGTCAGCGTCCAGTTCTATCGCTTCTTTCAGTTTTAGGCCAGGCCCAGCGCCTTAAACCCTTCCTCGACCTTGGCCTTCTCCTCGTCCGTCTTCGCACGCTTCGCAGCCTTGCGCAATTTAACGATGTAAAACGGCAACAGCGGCGTGAACCCCTGCTCCACCAACTCCTCTACGCTGTGCTCCAGCACTTTTATTGTCTTTACCTTGAAGTCGTGCTCAGAGCCGTCCTGAAACTTTAGCCGCACGATCAACAGATCGGGCGTTGCCGCTGACGCTTCCAAGTATATCACAATTATCCGGGGAAATGTCAGCATGATTACGCCGCCTTCCGTTTTCTTGTCTTTCAGCGCCTGCGTATAGCCGTACGCGAATATTCGTATGCCATGTTTGCATCGTCCGTGGTCTGCTCCTCGATCACGTAGTCCTGTCCCCTATCGAAACGATCTCGTCCGGCTGCTGTTTTTTTAGGTGTTCGTCTATCTGTTCGGTGTTGAGGCGTTTGACCCCGCTGTCCAGCGGACAAAAATTGCCGCCATTGCCGCCATGCCGCCCGAACTTTGCCCCCCTCACCCCAGGAAAACAACTCCAAAGCCTCCATTGTCCAAAGCTCCACCGCCACTATCCGCTTGAAAGCCGTGGAAACTCCCCCGATGATCGGGAACAGTC
>JAIRMP010000054.1 GCA_031258615.1 Spirochaetaceae bacterium
GCGTTTATCCCGCTGTTTATCGTTGATGTGGTCAGTATTTTCGCCCCCGCAAGCCCCACGTTCAATGCCACCTGCCCTATCCCGTCGCCAAGCTTTCCTTCAAGCATCTTCGACAGCCCACCTTTCTCCACAACCTTTACCGCTTCCCCGGCGGCGTCTATCGTTTCAGTGATTTTCCCCACCCCGTTAAACGCCGCCCCCACTCCCACGCTCACCGCAGCCGACGCCACCTTCTTTCCCAATTCCAATCCTACCTCCCCCACGCTCTTGTACCCGCCGCTCAAATCTATTCCGGCGAACATAACATCGTCCGCAAGCCCTACCGCGGCGGACGCTATACCCGCCGCAAGCACGCTCCCCATACCCGCCAAGATTAATTCATCATGCATACATAATTCCCCCCGCCAGTATAAAAAACAGCGGTAAAATGAAACAAAAAATTCTGGATACAAGCGCAAGAGTTCTATCGGTAACTTGCAAAAAACAATAAAGCAAGAACGGCAATCCACACTTAACGATAACATAACACACGAGTAAAATATCATGTAGATTCCAAGGCCATTTGGTAAACTTCTCGATGAGCATTGAAAAAGAATTATCCCACCATCCATAAATCAAAATGTGCGGCAACAAAAAGAAAGCTCTCCATGAAACTACTAATTGATGTGTGCTACACAAATATACAAACAGTATTACTCCGGCAATACAAGTTATTGGGACAAAAAAAACAAATAAAAACATAGCAGGATAGCTAAACAACAAAAAAAGAGAAATTACAAACATGTAAATATATAAAGTTATCAGCAATTCTATTAATTTAATCGCGGCAGTTTCTTCTTTCAACTTAACATCTCCTTTCCATATTCTATACTCTAACGCATTGGAGAACTCAATGAAAAATGTTTCCGATGTTATACGCAGCATCCGTAACCAAATAGTGTACCCCAGACCCTAAAGCAGTAAATAGATTAGTACCGTACTTATTGTCAAACGGGGCCATATCGAAGTCGAAATGCATAATGCTGTCCATATAATTATAAGTACCTCTGTACAGTTCACTGTTGATTTGTTCATACTTGTTTGTCTGTTTGTTAAGCCCAAAAATTACTTCCTGGCCATCGGCATTGGTATATTTTTTTACATCACTATAATTCGGATCAAGATGATAAAGCGAGGCAATAAAAGAAAACGGTGGAAGCTGAAATCCAAAAGCAAACATCTGCGAAAATCCCTGTCCTGCAATATCGGCAAATATGTATTGAGAAGTCCCATTGCGATTCAAATTTAAGAAATCCCTCAGCGGCTCATTCATAAAGTCATAAGTGGATGCGTTTACATAGCCATTGTTTGAATTACCAGGAGTACTCGTATAAAACAATCCTGTTAATACGCTTTCATTGTGCAGCCCTTTCAGATCGCGCAATTCTTTCGCAACAGTACCTTTGTCCCTGCCTATAAACGCGCTGCCCACAATTACCTGCCGTTTCAAATACTCTGCACGCTCCTCTGTTGTCATCCCGTTAAAAATATCGTTACTCATGCTGTTCACTACTTCGCCGCCATGTGTTGTTAATGCATAAGCCAGCGCCTCACCATGCTCTATCCCGCGCGCCTCATCGTCCCCCGCGGCGGCGTACTCCGCGGCGCTCGCCTGCCCCATGCCCCTCGGTTCCCGCCGTTATGACGATGCGCCTTCCCGCCGGAACCGAGAGGCGCCAGGGGGAGTAATCGAAAAGGTTGGGGCGGGAAACTTCGCGGTCCCCTTCCGCCCCCAGAAATATAGATGCCGAGCCGCGCACCAAAAGCCATACACGCTCATCGGTTTTGGAAAAGTCTTCGCGCCTTTCGCCCGGGCTCATTACCATAACGCCGAATTCCATAAGCATATCCGCCGCAGCGCCGCGCCAGCGGCGTGTAGCCGTGGTTAAAGCCGTGGTTAAAGGGCGGACGGTGGTGAAACTGCATACTCTCGCCTTGTAATAGTAGAACGGCAAAAGCGCCGCTGCAACGTTTTCTGAAAACGTTATTACACTTACAGGGTATAACGTATTTTTAGTTTTGTAAAGAGGGTTTTTACCCCCTACTGTGTCATTTGTCCTGTCTACTCAGCTTTTGGGAAAAACGACAAAAAAAACTTGACGGCTGTGAATTCAGGCGTTAAAATTATTTAAGAAAACGTTATCAACATTGTTTCACACTTAATTTATCACTAGTGTAGGAGGTTTTATGACGAATGCGGGGCCAGCAGTGGCCGTACATAACCCTTTGTTTCGCATCGACAATCTTTCAAAGCGGTTTCCCGGAGTAGTCGCGCTTGACCAAGTTAGCTTGGATGTCAATGCCGGTGAAGTGCTTGGACTTGTCGGTGAAAACGGCGCGGGTAAATCGACGCTGATAAAAAGCATCACCGGTTTTCATTCGCCTGATGGCGGCGCTCTTTACTTTGACGGGAAACGGCTTGAACACATAACGCCTCATTATTCCATGTCGATAGGGATTGCGTGCATTTATCAGGAGTTAAATCTGGCGCCTTTCCTCAGCGTCGCGGAAAACATTTTTCTTGGCAGAGAACAGATCAAGATAAAAGGACTCGGATGGCTTGACCGGGGATACCAGCGCGAAGAAACCCAAAAGATTCTCGATATGCTGGGTATGAAAATTGATCCCGAAACTACGGTCGGCTCTATGGGCGTGGGGCATCAGCAAATGGTGGAAATCGCCAGGGCTATCAGGGCTAACGCAAAAATGATAATCATGGACGAACCCACCGCCAGTCTAAGCGCCCACGAAAGTGAAAAACTTCTCCAAATCATCCGGTATCTCAAAAGCGAAAATGTTTCTGTCATCTATATTTCCCACCATTTGGAAGAAGTGCTGGCTATATGCGACAGAATCACAGTCCTCAGGGACGGAAAGAGCGTAGGGACGGTCAACGCGAAAGAAGTTACCGTTGACGATCTTGTAAAAATGATGGTGGGCCGCGATATTACCCATAAGTATCCCAAGGTAAAGGCGACCCTTGGGGAAGAAATGCTCCGGGTGGAACACCTTGAAAGGCGCGGGGTGCTGCACGACATCTCTTTTTCCGTCAGGGCGGGCGAGATTCTTGGATTCGCGGGGCTTGTCGGTTCAGGAAGGACGGAGACCGCGCGGGCTATTACCGGCGCCGACCCTATTGACGGCGGCAAGATTTTTGTTCAAGGCAAACTCGCCCGGATCAAGAAGCCCAGGGATTCGATTGAAGCGGGTATTGCCTTCCTTACGGAAGACAGAAAAGGGCAGGGCTTGATACTGCTCAAGGACATTGAGTTCAACTCGACTATGGTCAACCTTAAAAGTTATATGGGGCGGGCTCTGCTGAATCTGAATCGATGCAGACAGGATGCCGAAGAAAAGGTCGAGGAGCTTCGTATACGCTGCCCCGGTATTGATATGCCGGCGGGAAACCTTTCCGGCGGGAATCAGCAAAAAGTTGTAATTGCCAAATGGCTGCTCTCGAACTCGAATATATTCATCTTTGATGAGCCGACGCGCGGCATAGACGTGGGGGCAAAAGTTGAAGTCTACAACTTGATGAACGAACTGGTTAAAAACGGCGCGGCGGTGATAATGATTTCCAGCGAAATGGACGAGTGCATGGGAATGTCCGACAGAATCATCGTTTTTCACGAGGGAAGGATCACCGCGGAGTTCACAGCCGAAGAAGCGACACAGGAAAAGATCATGTATGCCGCGTCGGGTATTACGACCGGCTAAATACTTGTTATAATGGAGAGTAAATATGGCGGAAAATCAAACAACAAAAACAACATACAAAGCAAAAAAACAGAATTTAAAAGATTACTTAAACACCTTTGGCGTGGTTTTGAGTCTCTTACTGCTTTGCGTGATACTGGCGATAGTTTCCCCTCAGTTTTTGACGATGGGAAACTTGATGAATGTGGCGGGCCAGGCGGCGGTAAATTCTATCATCTCGGTAGGAATGTTCCTCGCTATCCTGACATCGGGCATAGACCTTTCGGTCGGCTCGGTACTCGCCCTTTCAACTATGTTCATGGGGCTTTTTGCGAAAACTTTCAACATGAATCCCTTCGTAGCCCTGCTTGGCTGCCTCGCGGTCGGCACATTTCTCGGTTTAATTAACGGGCTTCTGCTTACTAAACTCCATCTGCCCCACCCGTTTATCTCTACTATGGGCACTAAACAGATGGCGCGGGGATTATGCCTGGTAGTAACGGCCACCCAGCCGGTGTACGGGTTCAAGGAGCCTATAGTGTTTCTGGGAAACGCCAGCGTGGGGCCGGTTCCGGTTTCATTTATTCTGGTTGCCGTGCTTTACGGCGTGATGTACCTATTCCTTAACCGTACCAAGACCGGACGCTATATCTACGCGGTAGGCGGGAATAAGGAAGCCGCCAGACTTTCGGGAATAAATGTCAACGGCATTCTCAACCTTGTGTACGCGATGAGCGGTTTCATGGCGGCCCTGGCGGGTATTGTCCTGGTCGGGCGTGTTGATACGGCGTATCCTCTCGCCGGAGTTGATTACGAGACCGACGCCATCGCCGCGGTTATCATAGGCGGCGCAAGTTTCTTCGGCGGGGTAGGAAAAATAGGGAACACGATAGTAGGCGTTCTTCTGATAGCCGTCTTACGAAACGGCCTCAACCTGCTGGGCGTTACATCGGCATGGCAGACCTTTACCATAGGCGCGGTAATCATCATAGCGGTATTCATCGATGTCCTGCGTCAGGGTGTGGGAAAGAAAAGATAATCTGTTAGAATTTGTTACTTGTCAAGAGTAAAGGTGAAAATTGCGGGATACCCCGTTATTCACCTGACTCTAATCTATTTATACTTTATGGAGGGTATAAAATGAAACGTTTTATTTCAATTGTTGTGTGCGCGCTCATGGTAATGTGCGTCGCGAGCGCCTGCAAACGGCAGCGCGGAGAGCAGGTTCAAGGCGGCGGGCAGCTTAGGGTTGCCGTCATCTTGAAAACATTGAGTTCGCCTTATTGGCAGCTCGTACTCGGCGGGGCCGAGCAGGCGGGTACGGATTTCAACGTTAAAATCGAGGCCTTTGGGCCGCCTACCGAAGACGGCGTTGAGGAGCAGATCAACATGGTGCAAAACGCGATTCAGAACAAGGTCAACGCAATCGTATTTTCTCCCTGCCAGCCGCCCGCCTCCGTGTCGGTTCTCAACCAGGCGAAACAGGCCGGTATTCCGGTGGTGGTTATCGATTCCCCCATGCCGCCGGATTTCGACAACTATGTTACCTTCATCGGCAGCAACAACTATAACATAGGCGTTGTCGGGGCGGAAGAGATGCTCAAAGTCCTTAACAAGGGCGCGAAGGTACTGGTACTCGAAGGCGCTCCGGGTAATCCGACTATGACCGACAGGGCGGACGGCGCCGAAAAGATTTTCCGCGACGCCGGGATGACCATTGTTTCCCGCCAGCCCGCTTATTCGGATAGGGAGAGGGCTTACGGCATTACCCAAAACGTGTTGCAGACTACGGATATAGACGCCGTTTGGGGTTCAAATGACGACCAAGCCGCCGGAGCGCTCAGGGCCATAACACAGGCCGGGAAAAAAGCCGTGGTAGTCGGCGTTGACGGCAACCAGTTCGCCCTTGAGTCTGTCCGGGACAGCGGACTCTACGCGACAGTAGCCCAGTCCGCGGCGCAGATGGGCTATCTGGGCGTCCAGTACGCCATTGACGCGATTAACGGCAAGAGCGTTGAGAAAAAAATTGACGCCCCCACACCGGTAATCACCAAAGAAAATGTTGGAGAATACCTCAAGTAGTCCGGGCAAAAAGGCCGCAAAAACATTTTGCGGCCTTTTCCACATATATGAATTGTTTCCCAAAACTACAACTGCGGACGCTGTTAAAACGACTAAGTTATTAGAGAGGAATTTATGGACTCAAAAGTGCTGCGAATCGGGTTAATCGGAGCGGGGCGCATAGGCAAACTGCACGGCAGTAACATTCAGGCTTCTGTGCCGGGAGCGAGGGTTGTACGCCTCGCCGAGCCTTTGCTCAACGGCGGGCATGAGGCGTGGGCCGCCCAAACCGGAATATCCAAAGCAACAAAAGATCCGGCGGATATAATGAACGACAAGGATATTGACGCCGTTTTTATCTGCTCGCCGACCTATACCCACGCGGATTTTATTGTACAGGCGGCGCGGAAAGGGAAACATATTTTTTGCGAAAAACCTATACATACGGACATACAAAAGATAAAGGAAGCGCTTGCCGAAGTTGACAAGGCGGGAGTGAAGTTGCAGATAGGATTTGTCCGCCGCTTTGACCACAACCACAAGAAGGTTCATGACACGGTCGCTTCCGGGATGCTGGGAAAACCGCATATCGTAAAGATCACCTCGCGGGACCCGGAAGGTCCGCCGCTTGATTACATCGCCGGTTCCGGCGGTATATTTATGGATATGACCATACACGACTTTGACATGGCGCGTTACCTCGCCGGAAGCGAGATAACGGAGGTGGCGGCTTACGGCGCGGTCAACATAGACCCCGCGTACAAAAAGTACGGTGATGTTGATACCGCCGCCGTCATGCTGAAATTCGAGAACGGCGTTATCGGTCTAATCGACAACAGCAGGGCGGCGCGTTACGGCTACGATCAGCGCACAGAGGTTCACTGCGACAAAGGCTGTGTACAGGTTGCCAATGATCTTAACGATACGTCTATGATCAGCACTGCCGGCGGAGTCGTCTGCGAAAAACCTACATGGTTTTTCCTGGAACGGTACAACAACGCGTTTATCGCGGAGGCGGCCGCTTTTGTTGACGCGGTGAATAACAACAAAAACCCGCCGGTTGACGGCAAGGACGGCTTGATGTCCGTATACGCCGCCATGGCAGCGGACAAATCGTTAAAAGAAAACCGCCTCGTTAAACTAAGCGAGTTGGTATCTTAATCTGAATTTTGGAGTGATTTTTGTAAATGAATAAAGTACGAATCGGATCGACGGGGCTGGGGAGGCTCGGACTCCGGCACGCGGAAAATGTGGTGTCAAGGATCAATGGGGCGGAGCTTACCGCGCTATGCGACGTGGATAAACCTATGCTGGAACAAACGGCGGACAGGCTTGGCGTTAAGTACAGGTTTACCGCGTTTCGTGACATGATTTCCCGCAAAGATGTTGACGCTGTAATTTTGGCATCTCCCTCCGCATTGCATACCGGTCAAATCAAGGCGGCCCTTGACGCCGGAAAACACGTGTTTTCGGAGAAGCCCCTCGGCGTTAATGTTGCCGAATGTAAGGACGCGGAAAAAGCGGTCGAGTCCCATCCGCGGTTGGTGTTCATGCTGGGTTTTATGCGGCGTTTTGACGAATCCTACAGGTATGCCCACGATAAGGTTATAGCCGGAGAAATCGGAAAGCCCATCCTATTCCGCGCCTACAGTCAGGACCCGGAAAAATTCATCGCGGGCAGTATAGCCTTTGGGCCGCACTCGGGCGGGGAATTCCTGGATATGGCGGTGCATGACATTGACCTTGCCCGCTGGTTCGCGGGGGGCGAGCCGGAAACCGTTTATGCCATAGGCGGCTGTTACGCGCACCCGGAATTTGCCGGCTGGAAAGACGGGGACAATGTGTCCTGCCTAATGAAATTCAAAAATGAAACTATGGTGTTTCTCTTTGCCGGAAGAACCGCGCCCCACGGGTACAACGTAGAAACCGAGATTATAGGGACTAAGGGTATACTCCGCATCGCCTCGGTGCCGCAAAAAAATCTGGTGGAAGTGCTGGACGAACACGGAGTTAGAAAAGAATGTAGCGAGAATTTTCTGGAACGTTTTGACGCCGCTTATGTCAACGAGATTCAGGAATTCGTAGACTGTATCAGGGAGGGGCGTAAGCCGGAGGTAACGGTATACGACGGGACCAGAGTTTCCGAAATCGCCTATACCTGTAAGGCCGCTTTTGAACAAGGAATACTGATTAAATTCTAAAGCCGGGCATAGAGACCCGGACTTTCAGTACAAGAATATTGCCGGCCTCTTGCGCGGGCGTCTTTGTTCCGCGGCCGGTTGTGTCCTTTGTTGCTGAGACTCTGACTGCCGCGCGTTTCGCTGGCGCCAGGCCAAAGGCTCATCCCTTTTGTAACTCCCTCTCCTCGTACACTCTCCTCGTAAAAGTAAAATTGCTGCCATAATGTTTCCCAGAGGCGTTTACTTTTTGTCTATTATGGCATACTTTGTGTACAGGCGAAAAATATGGTAAACATCAAAGATATTGCTAAACGGGTTGGAATGTCCCCATCCACGGTTTCCCGGGTTGTAAACGATAAGAAATATGTAAATCCAAAAAAGCGGGAACAGATACTGAAGTTAATCGAAGAAACCGGCTATGTTCCAAACCAGGCGGCCAGAAACATGGTTCTTCAGCGTAGTTTTACCGTCGGTATTATACTGGCCGATACTTTCAATATGTTTCAGCGCCAGCTCTTTTCGTTTGTAGAACGGCATTTGGGCGCCTTTGGGTATAACACTCATTTTTTCTTTGTAAAATTTGAAGGTTCCAGTGAAGAAGAATGTCTTGCCAAACTCAAAGCTGAAAAGTTGGACGGAATCATCATGATCCATGAAATTCAACAATCTTCTTTTTACGAATCGGTAAAGAATCTGAAACTTCCCCTGGTAACCGCTACTTTCAACCACCCCGATTTTCCCTCTGTCCACGTCGACGAAGAGAATGCCGCCTATGAGGCGGTACGCCATCTTCTCAATCTGGGACACCGGAAGATAAAGATGATAAGCAGTAACGGTCTATCCTGTGGGGTACAGCGGGCGGAGGGTTTTTTGCGCGCGCTGGAAACTGCCGGAATAGAACGGAATGTTGAGGAACAAATTGTTTTTGTCCGTCAGTATACCGCCGAGTTTGGCATATACGGTATGCGGGAACTCCTGCTCCGGAGCAGGGATTTTTCCGCTGTTTTTGCCGCCACCGATGAGTTAGCGATTGGCGCGATGCGTGTCCTGAAGGATGAAGGATTCCGTATTCCCGAAGATATTTCGGTGGTCGGGTTTGATGATCTCGATATATCCAACTATTTTATGCCCCGGCTTACCACGATACACCAGCCTTTGATTGAAATTGGGGAGCGTACCGCCCAGGCCTTGCACAAATATATCAGCAGCGGCAATAGGGTGGGGACGGACATGGTACTTCCACATAAACTGATAATCAGGGAATCTACGCGCGCCCTGACAAGCTAGCCGCCGCGGGCAAAGGTGTCCAGCCCCATCACCAGGGTGTAACAATTTTTTCCGTGCAAAAAGAAGAGAAAGGTGGTATAGTGAAGGTATATTCCAAGGGAGGGAATACCTATGAACAAGACACAAGAAGAACTCAAGCAAAAGACTTTAG
>JAIRMP010000225.1 GCA_031258615.1 Spirochaetaceae bacterium
ATCGCCGCTTACGTTAATAGTACATTAACACTTTAGTGTTAATGCTTTCTCCTAAAGAAGCGGCGGAATCGCCGCTTACGTTAATAGTACATTAACACTTTAGTGTTAATGCTTTCTCCTATAAAAAGCGGCGGAATCGCCGCTTACGTTAACCAAGCATTAACACGTTACTGTTAACGCTTACTCCATTACAGGCGTACCTTCAGGTTGCCCTGTAACAATAAATCTAGCAGGAAGGCGACGGCATTTCAACCCACCGCTGGGAGTCGGCTGGGAGGCGTCCTTGTGAGAGGGCTGGGCGGGGCAGGACAAGGCGGGGGCGCCATTTCCC
The DNA here is from genome assembly GCA_031258615.1 of Spirochaetaceae bacterium. Classification (GTDB taxonomy): domain Bacteria; phylum Spirochaetota; class Spirochaetia; order Treponematales; family Breznakiellaceae; genus JAIRMY01. Next base: position 332 of record JAIRMP010000225.1, read on the forward strand.
TCTGATTTGGTTTTGCGAGTAGGCTTTATGAGTATGTAGGAGTTTGCGCCACAAGCCGCAAAGCGGCTTGCCGCTTGCTAGGCAAACTCCGCCCCGCTTGTCGAGCCGCTTCGCATGGATTGCTTCGCGCCGCTCGGACGCTCGCAATGACAAGACCCTGTCGGGTACTCACAATGACGAAGGCGGCTGGACAACCGCTACGCACTTGTCTCCGCAAACTCCAGACCGAAGCGCGTAACCCGCCTGCCTGCCTACGGCGCAGGCAAGCCCTCTTTCACGCTTAGCGGATAACAAGGACAATGACTCAGCTATTGGCGTACGTTTGGTGCAGGCTGGCCTGCCCTGCCTTGCCTTGTATATTAGGGGGAAAAATGAATAATTGGGATATGCAGACAATATTTGAATGTCATGATCTTTGTTACGCTTACGATGAGAGAAACGCCATATCGGGACTTGAGTTTTCCGTTGTTGAGGGAGATTACCTCTGCGTGGCCGGCGAGAACGGGGCTGGCAAGAGCACGCTGGTGAAGATGATGCTAGGACTATTGAAGCCAGCGTCCGGCAGCCTGTGGATGGCGCGGGGACTACGCGGCGGGACAGGCTACCTGCCGCAACAGAGCGCGGCGCAAAAGAATTTTCCGGCGGGAGTAGAGGAAGTGGTAATGTCAGGCTTTTCCGGTAAAAGGAAGCTGCTGCCGTTCTACACCGCCGCCGACAGGAGGACAGCCCGGCTTAACATGGAAAAACTCGGCATAGCGGGGCTGGCGTCCCGGTGTTTCGGGGAACTGTCCGGCGGCCAGCAGCGCCGGGCGCTGCTGGCGAGGGCGCTCTGCGCCACGGAAAAGCTGCTCGTGCTGGACGAACCCGCGTCCGGCCTTGACCCGCTTGCCGCGCAGGAACTGTACACCCTCCTTGAAAAAATAAACCGCGACATGAAAATAACAATCGTTATGGTTTCGCACGATATTACGTCCGCCGTAAAGTACGCCAACAAGATATTGCAGTTGTGGCGGCGGCAGTTATTCTTTGGCAGCGCGGACGATTATATAAACAGCGATACCGGGAAAATATTTTTGGGAAAGCGGAGGCAGTAAAAAAATGATAGCAGTATTGGCGGAAATGTTTTCGTTCACGTTCTTAGTCCGCGCGTTTGTCGTGGGGCTGTTGGTTTCGCTGTGCGCGTCACTGTTGGGCGTAAGCCTCGTGCTAAAAAGGTATTCGATGATAGGTGACGGACTTTCGCACGTGGGCTTCGGCAGCCTGGCTGTAGCTACCGCGTTCAAGCTCGCGCCGCTTGCCGTGTCGATACCGGTGGTAGTGGCGGCGGCCTTCCTGCTGCTGCGTCTGAGCGAAAACAGCAAGATAAAGGGGGACGCCGCGATCGCCATGATTTCGACCGGGGCGCTGGCGGTCGGCGTCGTTGTAATTTCGATGACAACGGGGATGAATACGGACGTATGCAACTATCTTTTTGGCAGCATACTCGCTATGACAAGGAGCGACGTGTACCTTTCGGTCAGCCTGTCGGCGCTGGTGCTGCTGCTGTTCTTTTTTTTCTACAACATGATATTCTCGATCACGTTTGACGAAACCTTTGTCCGCTCCTGCGGCGTGAATACCGGCATAAACAACATGATCATCGCGCTTCTGACGGCGGTTACAATCGTTTTGGGGATGCGCATGATGGGCGCCCTGTTGATATCGAGCCTGATTATCTTTCCCGCGCTTACCTCGATGCGCCTGTGCAAAAAATTCAAGACGGTAACGGTTTGCAGCGCCGCCGTTTCCGTTACCTGCTACTTTTTTGGCCTGGTGATTTCGTACCTGCGGGCCGTCCCAACCGGCGCGAGCGTAGTTATACTCAACATATTTACTTTCATACTGTTTTCCTGTATAAATTTTTTACTGGTAAAAATTAAGCGCCGCCTCCGCGTGGAGAAAACGGCGCGGGAGGAACTGCCGTTATGATCAATACGATGACAAATAAGAATATTTTTTTACTGTTGACAGCCCTGTTTGCTGTTACGCTTGCGGCCTGCGGCGGCAAAACGTCCCAGGCTGAGGGAGATGACGCGAAAAAGCTGAAAGCGGCTGAGCTTCCGACACTCGAAATAAAAGAAAAGCTGTTTATCGCCCAGACTAACGATGTCTACCTGAACCCTGACGAGTACATGGGCCGCAGGATAAGCCTGGAAGGACTGTTCAAGACGGATACGTATGTAGGCATTGAGCAACCCTACCGTTTTGTTCTGCGTTACGGGCCGGGTTGCTGCGGCTACGACGGCACCGCCGGCTTTGAAGTAAGCTGGCCTGAGGGGTGGGAGGAACCTGAGGGGCGGGAGGCTGAGTACCCGGAGGATGACGACTGGGTGGAGGCGATCGGCGTGCTCGATTCTTACGAGGAGGACGGCTACCCGTACATCTACCTGGCCCTCGAATCGCTTGAGGTGAAGGAAGAGCGGGGCGCGGAGACCGTCCTGCATTGACCGACTTCAATGGGGGGGGGGGGGGGGACGCGGCAAAGCGGGCGCTCAACGTTAAAACGGGGCATTGACGAACTATGGACAAGGTAAAAGCCGCGATTATAGGGCTGGGACGGATAGCAAGCCTGCTGGAAGATGACGCGCTGCGGGAAAAACCCTGCACCCACGCGGGGGCATTGAGCGCAAACCCTGACTGCGTTTTGACCGCCGGTATGGATACCGACAGGAAACGGCGCGAACTTTTTGCCGGACGCTGGAACGCGGCGGTCTATTCGGACGCTAACCTCATGCTCAAGGAACAGCGCCCCCAAATACTGGTGGTCGCCACAGACCCCGACAGCCACGCCGAATACTGCCGCGCCGCCGCGGGCGCCGGCGTGCCGCTGGTGATCTGCGAAAAGCCGCTGGCGGACACCGTCGCCAATGCCCGGAGTATTCTCTCCCTTACCAGGGAGAGGCCGTTCAGGGTGCTTGTGAACCACGAGCGGCGCTATTCCGGGAATTACCTCAAAGCCAAGTCCATTATAGACGGGAAGCGGCTGGGGGAACTGCTCTCCGTGAGGGCGCTTCTCTATTTTGGGAAAAACCGACGGCTTGATAACGTGCTGCTGCATGACGGGACGCACCT
>JAIRMP010000121.1 GCA_031258615.1 Spirochaetaceae bacterium
CTCTAATATTATGAATCGGGATACAAAACAAAATGGGGTTTTGACAAATGTCCTGGCGGGCAGGCGGATGGGCGTTTTGTGCGGTGGACGGTTCTATTCAAAGACGGCCTAACCCCCCCTCCCCCCTATGAAATAACTCTTTTTTACTGTTTTTTTTGAAAGGCGGTCGTCGCCGCCCTTTCCCTGTAATCCACTGGTAAAAGGCGCCGTGTCAAGGGCAGATTTTTTGCCCATGCCGGGCTTTTTACTGTTACTTCCATACCTCCGGCCTCTTCGCGGCCTATTTTTCAAAAAACATCCCTGTCTTCTTGAATGATAGAACGGCGTTGACGTCGGCGGACGGCGGTTTGTGGAAAAAATCTTCATAAGGAGTAAAAAAGATGAAGAAAGTAGTAACAATGCTTCGCATGGCGGTGGGCGGCGCAGCCGCTCTCCGCGCAAGATGGTGGAAGTAGTTTATTCAGCGTGGGCGGCGGTCTGGCGCTTATGCCGGGTTTTCAAACAGTGAAGCCTAAAGGCGGCGGTGAGGAGCAAAAAACGTCCGAATTTGGCGGCGGTATAAACGTGTTTTTTGACGCCAAATACGCGGAGGTGAACATGGGCCTGATTTTAGCCAATGCCAAAGAGAAAAATGCTGACAAAGGTATCGACACCACCAATTTACTGATAGGTATCGTAGGTAAATACCCGATATCCCTTGCCGAAAGATTCGTGTTATTTCCATTTGTCGGTATTGATTACAGAATAGCCTTGGCGCGTCCTACGACGGGGAAAAAATGGACATGGACAAGGCGGAAGACCAGTTTAACGCTCTGTCCCTGCTTTTTGGGCTTGGAGTTGATTACGATATAACAAGCGTGCTGTATTTCCGCGGTGAAGTGGGTTTTGGAATTACTTTCAACACAAAGAACGAGAACGATACCAAAGATGACATCGATTCCAACTTCCATGGCAAAATACCTATAAAACTTGCGGTTGGCTATAGGCTCTAGTCAAAGGCTAGGACGTAAATTCTCTAATGAACAAAAATAACATGGCCATTTGGCCATGTTATTTTTGTATCCGCAAAGTCCACCCGCAAAGCCGCCTCTCAGCCGTCTTGCCCGGCAGCCTTACTTAGCCGCGCCTCACCCAGCCCCATGCCCTTCACTGTTCACTCCACCGCTAAACCGCTTGCAAGGCTGACTCGCCAGCCCCCCAACATTGTAAAATGCAAAAAAGCTTGACTTTATTCATAATAGGAATTATTATTGATAATATAAGACTAGAAAAGCAAATTGTCTTTTCAGTCAAAATCATTTTATCAGGAGGCTTACATGGCTGAATTAAAAGGCAGCAAGACGGAACAGAACTTGAGGACGGCTTTTGCCGGGGAATCGCAGGCGCGGGGAAAGTATTTCTACTTTGCGACTAAGGCGAAAGAAGAAGGACATGCGCAAATTGCCCGTGTTTTCGAGGAAACTGGAAACAATGAGTATGAGCACGCAAAGATCTGGTTCAAGTATCTGGATGGGATTGGCGGTACCGCGGACAATCTCAAGGCGGCGGCGGCAGGCGAGAATTACGAGGCTACGGATATGTACGTCAATTTTGCCAAAACGGCAAAAGAAGAAGGTTTTTCCGAGATTGCCGAGCGCTTTGAGCAGATAGCGGCCATCGAGAAGCGGCATGAGGCGCGCTACAAAAAACTGCTTGAAAACATAGGCAAGGGCGCGCCGGTCGGAGGTGACTTTCAGGAGTGGGAGTGTGTCAACTGTGGAAACACGATCAGCGCAAAGGCCGCACCCAACAAGTGCCCAGTTTGCGCTTACGCGGATATCCCGTGGTCGGGCGCTACGGCATACGTATCCAAAAAAGAAGTATTCTAAATCATGTTTCCATGTTAGTTTGATTTTTTGAGGGTAGGTTCGTCATCTAAACCCCGATGAGGGTTTAGATGACGGATCAGTTTTTTTCGGAGACACACTGCCCGCAAAGTCCGAGATCGTGCACGAAACTTTGAATGCCCTTTACTGAACCATCCTTAAACACCGCGCCACTACCGCCCAACCCGCTCTCTTTCACGCTTAGTGGCTCGCAAGGACGAAGGGCTGGATTGCTTCGCACCTTGGCGGGCGCTCACAAGCCGCGATAGCGGCTTGCCGCCGGCAGGGGCGCCTGCGGCGCGGTCGAGGCGCATGGCAAAACGCCGTCATTGCGAGGCGCGTTGCGCCGTGGCAATCCAGAAGGGAAATCATTTGACTGGATTGCTTCGTACCCTATGGGTACTCGCAATGACGACGTGGGCTGGCCAACCGCTGTGCGGTTGTCTCCGGAGTTTGCGCCGCCAGCCTAGCGCTTGGCTTACCGCAAACTCCAGGCCCAACCCGTTATCTTTCACGCTCAGCGAATACCAAGGACTACTCCTCAGCCATTGGCGTACGTTTGGTGCAGGCTGGACAACCGCTATGCGGTTGTCTCCGGAGTTTGCTACGCAAGCGCTGCGCGCTTTCTCCGCAAACTCCTACCGTTGTTACATGGCTTAGCGAATGGGCGTAACCGTTCTCTTTCACGCTTAGCGACTCGCAAGGACGATTCCTCAGCTATTGGCGTATGTTTGGTGCAGGCTGGCCTGCCAATAGCGAGCACTTGACAAACTTTTATAAATATTCATACTTAAAGCATAAATTTACATGGAATTGCGGGAATGTGGAATGATGTATGATTAACGCGGCGGAGTTGGCGGTAAAACTTTCGGACGAAGACCCCGCCGGGCAGAACCTTGAATACGATCCTCTGTACGTGGGCATGGACGCTTTGGCGCAGGCGGCGCCGGACAGCTTCATGGGGGATTCAAAGATTGAAGGACGCGGGCCGGACTGGAAAAATCTCAGCAAAAACTGCCTGGAGTTGTGGAAGCGGACACGGGATCTCAGGGTCGCGGTCTATCTCACTATAGCGGAAGCGACAATGGGAGGGCTTGCGGGGCTTGCGGAAGGATTCAAGGTACTCGTATTTCTAGTGAAAGAACTCTGGGACGAATTTTACCCCCGCCTTGATCCTGACGACGACAACGATCCGGTTGAACGCATAAATATACTTTCCATGCTTTCCCCGCCCTCAGGCTCTGTAAACGACCCTGTCATGTTCATCCCCCAGTTCCGCAAGACGCGGCTTGTGCCGTCTCTGCGGTACACGCTCCGGGATATGCTCATCTCCGCCAACGAGATTGAAGCCGCCGACGGTATAAGCATAGACGCAAAACTGTTTCACGCCGAGTTTATAAGCGCGCCGGAAGCCGAGATGGAAGAGGCGGCGGCTTTGGCCAAAGAAGTAAAGTCGCTGTCTATAGAACTTTGTGATGAAATGAACGCGAAGATGGGCGGCGGTGGCATAGTGGATATGTCCGCGCTCTGTCGCGAGATAGATCATCTCGTCAGCTTTTACGAGCAGTACAAAACGCCCGCCGCCGGTAAAGATACGGAAGAACCTGAGGCGGAGGGGCCGCCGTCCGGTCCGTCCGCGGCAGCCGCCGCTACGGGGACCCCGCTTGCACTGCTTTCTTACCGGGCGGCGTCCCGGACGGAGGCCCTGCTCCTCTTAAAAAAAGGCGCGGAGTATTTCCAGCGCGAGGAGCCTAACAGCCCCATTCCGCAGCTTGTTGACCGCGCCGTGCGGTTTTCGGAAATGAGTTTCATAGATTTGATTGAGGATATAATGCCCGACGCGTTGCCGCGCGGACGTGATATACTGGGAATAAAACCAGAATCTAAATAGATTAAGGAGGGTAAATTTATGGCGACAGAGAGCAGTCAAAAATTTATCGCGAAAAACAGGGCGCCCCGCGTGCAGATAGAGTATGACGTTGAGCAGAACGGCGCGGAAAAAAAAGTCGAGCTTCCGTTTGTCATGGGGGTAGTGTCGGATCTTTCCGGCAAGCCGGTGGAACCGCTGCCCCGTGTGGACGACAGGCAGATGCTGGAGTTTACCAGCGAAAACTTTGACGACCGGCTCAAGGCAATCAAGCCGCGTGTGGCATTTTCCGTGCCTAACGTACTGACAGGCGAGGGGAATATTCCTATAGACATGACGTTTGAGAGCATGTCGGACTTTTCACCCGGCGCCGTTACCGCCAAAGTGGACGGGCTGAAACAACTGATGGAGGCGCGTGAACAGCTTGCCAACCTGCTTTCGTACATGGACGGGAAGCAGGGGGCGGAAGATCTGTTAAACAAGATTCTTAAAGATCCGGCGCTGCTTGCGGCATTGTCGCAGAAGGCTAAGGAAACGGGCGGCGGAGCGGCGGCGGCGGAAGGTGAAGCCGCCGGGACAGACGAGGCTAAATAGGAGGAGAGAACATTATGTCGGATGCGGTGGAAAAACAGGCGGTAGAGAAGGATCCGCTCAACCCTGAAACCCTCGAAATGTCAGATTTCGAGGCGCTGTTGAATCAGGAATTTAAACCCAAATCGGATGAGGCGACAACGGCGGTACACGGCGCGGTAAAAACCCTGGTGAACCAGGCCTTGGAAAACGCATCGCTGATTTCAAACGATACGGTAAAAACGATAGAGGGAATAATCGCCGAGCTTGATAAAAAGCTCTCGGCCCAGGTGAATCTGATCATTCATCATCCGGATTTTTCCAAACTCGAAGGCGCGTGGCGGGGGCTGGACTATCTTGTGAGCAATACCGCCACGAGCGACCGCCTCAAGATCAGGGTGATGAACATCTCCAAGGCGGAGTTGGGCAAGACTATCAAACGTTTTAAGGGGACGGCCTGGGATCAGAGCCCGTTGTTCAAGAGGATATACGAGGAAGAGTACGGCACCGCCGGCGGCGAGCCTTACGGCGCGTTGATAGGGGATTACTACTTTAACCAGACGCCGCCGGATATGGAGGTTCTGAAAGGGCTGGGGCAGATAGCTTCCGCTTCGCATATGCCGTTCATATCCGCCGCCGATCCTACGGTTATGAACCTCGACTCGTGGCAGGATCTTGCAAACCCGCGTGATATTACCAAGATTTTCTCGACTCCTGAGTACGCGGCGTGGCGTTCTTTCAGGGACAGCGACGACAGCCGTTATGTCGCCCTCGTGATGCCGCGTGTGTTGAGCCGGGTTCCCTACGGGGCAAAGAGCAATCCGGTCGAGGAGTTCGACTTTGAGGAAGACACCGGGGCCGGAGACAGCGGCAAGTACAACTGGATGAACGCCGCGTACGCCATGGGGGTGAACATCAACAGGGCCTTTGCCAACTGCGGCTGGTGCGCCAATATACGCGGCGTAGAGTCGGGCGGCATGGTCGAGGGGCTGCCTACGCATACCTTCCCGACCGATGACGGCGGAGTCGCCATGAAATGCCCGACTGAAATCGCCATCACGGACAGGCGCGAGGCGGAGTTGTCAAAGAACGGCTTCCTGCCGCTGATTCACTGGAAAAACACCGACTACGCCGTCTTCCTTGGAGGGCAGACGATGAACCGCCCGCAGGAATTCGACTCGGCCGACGCCACCGCCAACGCCGCCCTTTCCTCAAGACTTCCGTACATTTTCGCGGTGAGCCGCTTCGCCCATTACCTGAAATGTATGGTTCGGGACAAGATAGGCTCGTTCAAAGAAAAAGAGGATATGCAGGTGTGGCTGTCGAACTGGATTGCAGGCTATGTTACAGGCGACCCCAACGCCTCTGATGAGATCAAGGCAAAGTACCCGCTTGCGGAAGCCAAGGTCGAGGTGGAGTCGGTTGAAGGCCAGCCGGGGTACTACTCGGCGCGGTTTTATCTGCGGCCTCATTACCAGCTTGAAGGGCTCACCGCTTCGCTGCGCCTCGTAACCAAAGTTCCCTCTGGGGGCAAGTAGATTTTTTTAGGGGGGGGGGGGGGGGTATTCTTGGAATTATTTCAAACGGAAGGCGCATGATTTAAGTTGTGTTGCTTTTATACGTTTGAATGATTTATATCATAAATACACCATGATGGAGGTAAAAATTATGGCAAGTGTTTACTTTTTACAGTTGGATGGAATTGAGGGGCAGGCTGCCGACAAGGCGCATGACAAATGGCTCGAGCTCGTTTCATTCTCTCACGGCGCGGCGCAGAATGTATCTATTCAGCGCTCAGGCGACGTAGCGGGGCGGGGTCAGTTCCTGCCGTTCACATTTGTACACGCGGTAGACAAGGCTACCCCGAAGATTCAGCTTTACTGCATGAACGGCAACAAAATCGCGAAAGCGGTTTTTCAGTATTGCCGCATAATCGGAGGCGCGCAGACACCGGTATACGAGCTTACACTGGAAAATGTGCGCGTCGCTAAAACCGTTGTCAAGACCATAGACACGGGTTCCAACGACGATCCGCTTGCCCAGCAGCCGGTAGAAGAAGTGGAATTGGTCGCCGGCAAGATCACGTGGAAGGTGACTCCGATTAAGCCGGATGGTTCCAAAGACGGCGCGATTGAAGCCGCCTACGACCAAATCGCCAACGAGTAGCAGGCTGAAGAGCCGCCGTTCCATGCTTAACGCATGGAACGGCTAAATTTTACGGCGGATTAACCAATGGATACAGGCGGACGCGGGAATATCAGAAAAGAAGACGCAAGGTATAAGCCTTATGTGCTTAGACGTTTAACGGATATGGACCCTTACGAAAAAACCGAGCGTATTCAAAATGTGATAACCGAAAAACAGGTAAAGGACGATATTTTCAAAAACATAGAAATGCTTTTCTATTCCCGTTCCCGCCCCTCGCTCAAAGAATTCAAAGGTTATGAAGATGTCGCAAATTCCGTGCTGGGTTACGGCATATCAGATTACTGCGGGAAGGTCTGTAGTAGAACAGAGCGTGAAGAACTTCTGGAACACATAAAAAACCAGATACGGATTTTTGAACCGCGTTTGGCGCCGGATTCTATAAGGGTTGAATTTGGGAGCATTGAGGCTTCTATGCGTTCCATGCTGGAGCTTCACATCAGCGGAATTGTAACTGTGAATCAGGTTAACGAGGAGGTGCTTTTTATCTCCCGCCTTGATCTAGAAACGGGAAACGCCGTCTTGACCAACGCGGGTTAAGGGCGCATAAGGACAGTCATGGAACTTTTGGATTACTACCGCGACAACCTTGCTTATATACGGAATTTGGCGCTGGAGTTTGCCGCGGAGTTTCCAAAGATAGCCGGACGTTTGGGCTTAAGCGGTTTTGAATGTGAGGACCCGTACATTGAGCGCCTGCTTGAGGGGACGGCGTTTTTATCCGCCCGTGTAGAAAAAAAACTTGACGACAGTTACAAGAATTTTCTTGAGTCGGTGTTGAATTCTATATCGCCGTCTTCCCTGTATCCCATCCCGTCCGGCGCGGTGCTGGAACTCCACTTAAATTATAACAACGAAAATGTAAAAAAAGGGAGCATCCTTCCCTGCGGCGCTCTGTTGGATGCGGTCATACCGACTATCAACACCCCCTGCCGCTTTTCAACGCTGGAAGATGTACCGATTGTTCCGCTTACAGTTACCGGTGCGGGGTACATAACGCGCAGCCTTTCCGATTTAGGAATCAACGAGCGGCAAGGGCTTGCCGGACTACGCATACAGCTAAGCGCCGAAGGCGACCTTACGCCTGCGGCTATAGAGAGGCTTTGCTTTTACATCAACCTTTCCGACGCGGACGCATCGCTGTTGCTCCGCCAGATACTCCATGAAACTGTAGGCGTGTACGTCCGTACAGGCGAAAACCCGTTTAAGAGGCTCTCCGGCGCGGACTTTGAAATGCCGCTCGCTTACGGCGGAAGCTTCTTGTTTGAAAATTTAAAAAGTAACGCTTACGGGCTTAAACTGCTGCAAAATTTTTTGGCGTACCCCGCGTTTTTTAAGTTTTTTACGGTAAAAAATATTGACGCGGCGTTTCATCCCCCCTCAAAAACGGCGGAGATGATTTTTGTTTTTAACCGCCGCGAATATTCGCTTTCCTCCGTGAACGAGGGGGCGCTGCGGCTGAACTGCGCCCCGGCGGTCAACCTCTTCGCAAAAAGATCGGACAGGGTTACGATGGAACGCGGTATTTACGAATTCCATGTCGTGCCGGACAAGACCGCGCCCCGCGATTATGAAGTGGTAAACATACACAGCATTGAATTTTTTAACGAACAGAATGAGACGCTTTTTTTGGCGTATAATTTTTATGATGACAACCCTTTCATGGAAAAGGCGGCGCGGAATTTTTTCTCCCAGAGGCGGCGGAAAAGCCTCGTGAATCCTAAAGTTACGCGGCGCAGTTCGTATGACGGGGCGGAAATGTTTGTTTCGTTTTCCGCTCAGGATAAAAAAATGGAGGACGCCTACCAGTTCGCGGCGGAAACCGTCTGCACAAACCGTGATTTGCCGCTCCTCGCGCAGGTCGAAGCGCCCCTAGGATCCCGCAGCCCCATGCTTACCGGGGCTTCCTTTATCACCCGCCCCACGAGGCCCTGCGATTCTCTCATGGAACAAAATGGAGTTTCCGCCTTTTCAAGGTTGAGCCATATAATTTTTAACCTTTCCGCTATGTTCTGGCAGAACGGGGATATACCGCTGGAGGCCCTGCGCGCGCTCATCGCCTCATACCAGATACAACAGATCCGCTCCGGCGAAGAGATGGAGCGTATGCTGGAAGGGATAAGCGCTCTGGAACGGGAGAGCGCGTCCTTTCGTTTCATAAAAAACGGGGCTGTCTTTTTCGAGAGGGGCTGGCGGGTAAAGTTTACCCTTGATGAAAGCGCGTTTGCCGGTGTAGGCTGCTATACATTTGGAAAAATTTTGGCGGAATTGTTAAAATCTTTCACGCCGGTCAATTCTCTTCTGGAGATTCATTTCCTGACAAAACAATCGGGGCTCATAGCGGTATGGAAAACATTAGAAGACTGATAAAAAACTTAAGCCGCGATCTCCGGCAGAAAATTTCTTCCCCTGATTTTTGGGGGCTGGTGCGGAAACTGGAAAATAACAACATGGAAAATCCCCGCCTGGGTTACGCCAAGAGCCCCGCGTCCGAAAATGTACGTTTCGGGCAGACCCCCCACCTCCACCTGCCGGCGGGCGGCATAGCGGAGATTCTTGAGGGGAGGGACTCAGGTGTTGAGGCAATAATTTTCACCTATTTTTTTGGGCTCCTGGGGATTAACGGCCCTATGCCGCTCGAATTTACCAATTATGTTTACCGGCGTTCATACAGCTTTTACGATCATACGTGGCGGCGCTTCCTCGACATCATACACCACCGTATGCACGTATTCTACTACAGGGCATTTGCCCAGAACGAGCAGAGCGTCAGCTTTGACCGGCCTAACGATGATCCGCTGCGGAGCATCGTGAAAAGCCTTACAGGGCTGCCGCCTGAAATTAATTACGGCGCCGCCATTGAAAAAAGCGCGCTTTCTTACGCCTGGGCCTTTTCGTTTACCGCAAGAAACCGGAGCGGACTCGAAGAAATGCTGCGCCGGCTGCTCCGAACCCGCGTAGAGGTAAAAGATTTTGTTACGGCGGCGTACGATATTTCCCCCGATGACTACGCCGTCCTCGGCAATCCTAAAACGGCGGTTCTCGGCGTGAGCCTACAGATAGGACGCACCTATCTCAGCGCCGCCCATAAATTTGAAATACGGATAGGGCCTGCCAGCTTTGATATGTTTCCGGGGTATAAGCGCCGTTCATGGAGGGCCACTCTAAGAGCGTTTTTGCTGATACGGGAGCTTGTGAAACTCTACCTCGATAGGCCCCTTGATTACAGCATAGTGGTGAAACTTGTAAAAGGCTCTATGCCCGCAGCCATGCTTGGGTCTGAAAAACAGGAAGGCTTCCAGCTTGGATACAACTGCTGGATAGGCAGCACAGACAGGGAACTGGAACTTAGAATAGACACGTCCAGGTTTAACCGTATGAAGTGGATGAAGTGATAGAAATGATATACGGAGGATGTATATGGGAAAGATGAAGCGGATACAGCTTTTTTCAAAACTCAATGAAAAGGCGTACAAGTCTATAGAGAGCGCCACGGTTCTGTGCAAGGCGCGGGGCAACCCCTACATTGAGCTTTCGCACTGGGTAAACCAGATACTGCTGTCGGAAAACACGGACTGGCACGAGATAACGCGCTTTTTCGCGTTGGACGAGGCTAAGCTCTCAAAAGACATGGTAGCGGCGATGGACGCCCTGCCCCGTGGGGCATCGTCGATTTCAGACTTTTCCAACACGATAGAGTTGGTAATCAAAGAAGCGTGGATGATCGCCTCGCTCGTGTTTTCCGAGGGCGCGATACGGACGGGCCATATCATGACAGCGTTGAAGCAGACGCCGGAATTCGCCCGCCAACTGCACGAGATGAGCGGCGAGTTTATCAAGGTAAACGGGGATATACTCGCCGAGCAGTTCGGCGTCATCGTCAAGAATTCGGCTGAGGTTTCCGTGTCCGTATCCAAGGAAGCGGGCGGGGCTACAGGGCAGCCGGGGGCTCTGATGGGCAGCGCCCCCGCGGGAAGCGCGGAGGCGTTGCGGCTGTACACGGCGGACATGACCGCCGCCGCGGAATCGGGAAAAAGCGATCCTATCACCGGCAGGGACAGCGAGATCCGAAAAATCATAGACATACTGATGCGCCGCCGCCAGAACAACCCCATACTCACAGGCGACGCCGGCGTAGGCAAGACCGCGGTGGTGGAAGGCTTCGCCCAGAGGCTTGCATCCGGAGACGTTCCCGCCTGCCTCAAAGGGACGCGCCTCCTGTCGCTCGACATGGGCCTGTTGCAGGCGGGAGCGAGCATGAAGGGCGAATTTGAGAACCGCCTGAAGCAGGTCATCGAAGCGGTGCAGAACTCTGAAGTTCCTATCATCCTGTTTATTGACGAGGCGCACACGATGATAGGGGCCGGCGGGCAGGCGGGACAGGGGGATGCCGCCAACTTGCTGAAGCCCGCTCTGGCGCGCGGGCGGCTGCGCTGTATCGCGGCCACCACGTATCAGGAGTACATCAAATACTTCGAGAAGGACCCGGCGCTCACGAGGCGCTTTCAGAACATCCTCATTGACGAGCCGGACGATGAAAAGGCAGCCGGCATGATGAGGGGGATAGTGGGCGTACTGGAAAAACATCACAACGTGTACATTTTGGACGAGGCGCTGGAAGCGGCGGTAAAACTTTCGCGCCGCTACATCCCCGCCCGCCAGCTTCCCGACAAGGCGGTGAGCGTACTCGATACAGCCTGCGCCAAGGTGTCTTTGAGCCAGAGCGCCGAGCCCGCGGAGCTTGAGTATTGCCGGAGGAGGATAGAAGCCCTCAGCCTTGAAATCGACATACTCAGGCGGGAAGAATCCCGCGGCTTCGTTCACGATGATAAGACAGCCTCGCTCGAAAACGAGCAAAAACTCGAACAGGAAAAGAAGGAGGCGCTGGAAAAACGCCTCCAGACCGAAAAGTCGCTCGTCGCCGAAATCATCGGCTTACAGAAGGAAGCGGGGACGGGCAAGGATGCGCGGGAGGAACTGGAGGCAAAGCGGAAGGCGCTCTCGGAGGAGCAGGGAGAGGACCCGCTCGTGTTCCCGCAAGTTGACAGCCAGACTGTTTCCGCCGTCATATCCGAATGGACGGGCATCCCGCTCGGCCGCATGGTAAAGAACGAGATCAAGTCCATACTCACGCTGGACACGGAACTGCAAAAGCGCGTTGTGGGGCAGGATCACGGGCTTGCTATGATTTCCAAGCGCATAACCACGGCGCGGGCGTCGCTCGCCGACCCGAACAAGCCCATAGCGGTGATCATGCTCGCCGGGACTTCCGGCACGGGCAAGACGGAAACCGCCCTCGCCCTTGCCGAACAGATATATGGGAGCGAGGAGAGCATCATCACTATCAACATGAGCGAATTTCAGGAGGCGCACACGGTTTCCACGCTGAAGGGAGCGCCCCCCGGCTATGTGGGCTACGGCGAGGGCGGCGTTCTTACCGAGGCGGTCCGCCGTAAGCCGTACAGCGTGCTGCTCCTTGACGAAGTGGAAAAGGCGCACCCGGACGTACACGAAATATTTTTTCAGGTGTTCGACAAGGGGCAGATGGAGGACGGCTCGGGGCGGCTGGTGAATTTCAGAAACACGATCATCATCCTGACGACTAACGTCGGGGATCAGGTGATAGAAAAACTCTGCAAGGACGAAAACAACCTACCAGGTCCTGAAACTCTGGAAGAGGCGATACGTCCGGCGATGTTGCGGGCATTCCCGGCGGCTCTGCTCGGGCGTTTGCAGATAGTCCCGTACTACCCGCTCGGCAAAACCGCGCTGTATTCGATAATAGACCTGAAATTCGACAGGATTAGAAAGCGCATAGCGGACACGTACAAGGCGGAAATGGAGATTTCCGCCGCGGTAAAGGACGAGGTCATACGCCGCTGCGACAACGCCGCTTCGGGGGCGCGGCTCGTGGACGCCGTTATCAACAACAGCATACTGCCCGAAATCAGCGCCAAGTTCTTGAACAATATAATGAATAAAAGGATACTTAGAAGAGTTTCGATAGACGTGAAAGATGAAAAATTCACGTACGCTTTTGAGAGCGAGGAGGGTGAATGATGCCTACGCCTATAGCGACTATAGCAAATTTGACAGCCACCGGAGACGTGATAATAGGTCCCGGGGCGCTGACTACGATGGTGAAGGGGCTGCCGGTCGCCTGCATGGGGGACGCGGTCGCCGGCGCCTTATGCGTTGCCGGCGTGATAACGATGACGACGGCGCTAAACAAACTGGCCAAGGGGCGTCCTATAGCAAATATAGGCAGCTTGGTAACGGGGATTTCCATGCTGGGTTTTCCGGTATCCACGGCGGTGCTGGTCTGCCCGAATGTAAACGAGATTGTGTAGTATGAGTGAAGGACAAAAAGCGCTGGAAATGCGTCTGGCGGGCGGAAAGTTTACCGATCTCTACCCCTGGGAATTGACGCTGGAAGAGGGGCTTTCGCGGCTTTACACCGGAAGGCTGACCGCTCTTTCGAATACAAAGCATACGGCGGAGGAGCTTTCGGCCTTTGTTGACAAGGGCATTTCCGTTACTATCAGGGAAAAGCTGCTTGACACGAAAACGGACAGAACCCGTTACTTTTGCGGGATAGTTACGGCGGTAAGCTGCGAGGGAGTGTTTTGCGGCGCTAATAAGGCGGATTGCTACACGTATACATTTGTCATTGAGCCGGAAATCGCCCGTCTAAAGTACACGCGGCTCTCCGAGCCGTACTACAAGATGAATCCGGCGGATATATTCGAAAAGATACTTGAGAAATACAAGATAACGGCGAAAATAACGGAAAACTACTTTAAGCGCGGGCAGTATTCCAGGAATCTGATGTTCGATCAGAGTAGTACGCCGGACTATAGCTTCATAGACGCCATAGCGCGGCTCTACGGGATATCGCTGGTTTTAACGCATCCCGCGGTTTCGCCCGGGGCGCTCGGCGCGGCGGAAGTTTACTTTTCCACAGGTGAAAAGTTTCCCGTTTCCGCCCTCGCGTACTCGGATAAACGGAGCGAGCCGGACGCGCTGCAATTCGATTTTTTAAGGGCGGACGAAAGGAACAGTGTCTGGCGTATGGATAAATTCAGTGTTACCCCGGGAATCGGCGTTGACGGCTTCAAGGTGAACGCGATGTACCCCGACTCAAATTACGGTTCGGATAACTGGAAGCAGGGTAAAACAGTTCCCGGCAGCCGGTACATCGTTTACAGGGGGCTTTTCCACGGTTATGCCGCGTCCACGGAAACCGGCGAGGTTGACGCCGATATGGACCTCATACTTACGGCAAAGACCCGCGCCGCCGAACAGGGAAAAAAGCTCTTAAAAGGGTCCGCGTCGAACATCGCTATCCGTCCCGGCGTACTGCTGGAACTCCGTCATTTTTACGGGCAGAGCGACAATACGGTGAATACCGTACTGGTTACGGGAATAACTCTGCGCCGCAGGGCGCTCTGGCCTTCGGATCTCGCGGTTTGGGCGGAAGATGCCGGTGGCGAAATAACGGAAGTCGAGTTTGAAGGCATAGACTGGGGCGGGGGCGCGGTAAAACGTTTCTGCCCGCCGGCTGTAGATTAAGATAATGGGGATTGAGGAGAGGCTATGAAGTTGTTAGAGATGATAGTTACCGGTGAATGTGTCAACGACAATCCTTACAGGTTCCACGCCCGCAACCCGAACGGTACCGCCGAGCATACGGTTCATATAGTGATGCCGCTGGGCGGCGCCGAATCGGGGTTGTACCGGTCCCCGAGGAAGGGTGAGTCTGTGCTTGTGGCTGAGAACGACGGCGGCGACAGCAATATGTATTACCTCATGGGATATTTGCCGGACAGCGAGCAGCCCTTTACCACCGGTGATAAAAACAAGGTCATTGATGACAGCGGCGAGATATTCCGGTATAAAAAAACCGGCAAAAACGGCCCGGACGGTGAAAAGTATTCGGAAATCGGGTTTTACAGCAAACCTACCTCATGGAGAATGACGGAAGGAGGGGATGATACTCCCAAAATCGACAGGATCAGCATACATTCCACCGGTGATCTTCATGAAGACTCCATAAACCACCATAAAACAAGCGCTAAACGCTTTGAGCTCCTGGTGAATTGCGGGGACGGCGATGGCGAGGGTGAAGTTGCGGGCTCCGGCGGGCAGGAAAACAAACGCCCTTTTGGGGACGGCAAGGGTGACGATTCGGAACTTTACGCCGGGGATGCCCATATCAGGGCCAGGAACCGGCTAATACTCAAGGCGGGAGAAGAGATACGCCTGCAAGTAGGCCGTTCCGCTATCATCATCAGCGATGACGGTATCACTATTACCTCGAAAAAGTCGCAAAAAAATAACGCGGCCATTCCCTGGGATACGGTGATAAACCTGACCCCCCGCGACGGCATAACGATGTTCGGCCAGAACGTGAATGTGGGGGCGGCTTACAACTTTTCACTACGGGAGAGCGCCGGGGGCGCCGTTTCCAGCCTGGGCGGGGTGATGCGCCTTTCCGCCCGCGACCTTCTGGCGCAGTCCTACTGCAAGGCGGGCTACCAGTCCAACATGACGGAATTTATCAGGCAATACACCGCCACGGCAAAGGGTATGCGATCCGAGGAGGGGGATGTCCCCTCTTACACCGCCCTCCTGCCGTCCCTGGTGCAGTGCTTCTCCGGCATCAACTGGGGGTACGCATCCTCCACCTCCAACTATTCCGATCCGGCGGGGGACTACGCCGCCTACTGCGGCATCCTGCTACAGATCCTCAGCCTCACCTATACCGGACTGGACTTGAGCATGAGCGCCGAGATGAAGCGGAGCGGCGGGCGGGATGCCTTTAACGCGGCGGTCCTGGCGGATATGCAGGAGAAGGTGCAGGAGATGCTGGGTTATATTGACGATGCCGGGGACCCGGCGCGGGCTGTTCACAACAGCTTCATGCACCTGACATCGTCAGCGGATGCTGTTTTGAGCGGCTACGACAATGAGCGGCTTTCGGTAAACGTTATCGACGGCAACGCGCCGCTGGCGGGAACCAGCGGTTCCCTTATCGCCAAGGAGACCGCCCGCCTGCAAAAGGGAAATTCCGCCGAGTCGACCATGAGAACCTTTCTTCAAAACGAAAAGGACCTGATTGACAAGGGCGCCCTATGGGCGCTGGGAATGGACGACAGCGCTCTAAATAAACTCAAGGAGTTATAAAATGCCGGGATCAATAGATATAGCAGCCGTCGTTAACAGTTATAGCGGAGATAAAACTATAACCACATGGGATGGTTTTGTTGAGGCGATTATTGTTACCGCGATAGACAAATGTTCACTTCAAAGCCGTGTAAGCGCGGGAGCAGAGGAAGAAGAAGACTGGGCTAACACAACAGAGCGTGTGAATTTTTCATTGGGATTTACAGGCGAGGAAGTAGCTCTTCTCGGTGTGGGTTTCTCCCTGTCAGGCGCTGAGACGGGACTTCATGTCATGGCGGGTGATTGGGCGCTTCTCAAACAAATTTCACAAATGGCTGGATGGGAAGATAAGGCTTTGGAGAAAAAAAACGTTGCAGCCGGGATGGCCGTGTTTGGCATTGACCTTATAGCATAGGGTGATTTGTGGAATAGTATTATGGCGGATAAACTTGACTGGTTAGGCAAACATCTGGTTCTGATACGGCATCTCACCGTGGCTGATGCGGTTAGCATGGAAGGCTACAAAATCCCGCCGGATCTGGTTGATGTTTTTGAAGACGTTTCCAGCGCGGAGGAGGCGGCCTTTAAGCTTGCTAAACTGGAGAAGTACAAGAATGTCTGCGAGTTAATGGCCTACATCGCCCACCACAGGGCCGGCATCTGGTGGGGCTACCGTTGCGTATGCTCGTTAAACGAGGAACTGCGGTTGAAGCCGCCTGAAGAGTTTTACATCAAAAATCCTCCCGCTCCGCCATCCATTCCGGACTACTTTAACTTTGACGTGCCTAAGCCTGACCCGGAGTTGATGTCCGCGATGGGCGCGGCGTTGGCGGAAGTCAAGAGCGAGGCGGCGGCAGGCGCAGCCCTGCTGAACCCGGCGATGAAGAAGTACGTGGCGGACGGGGTGGCGGAGGCGTTCCACGCCCTCGAAAAGGCAAACGGAATCCACCCCATGGCGTTGCTTAAAAAGCTGGGGGAACGGATGAAGCAAGACCCCTACGCGATAGACCCCAATTCTCCTGTATTCCGCATGAAACGGGAACTCAAGGAAAAGGCGGAGGTCGAGCGGGCACGGATCATCGCGGAGGTAAAGGATGGCCACGCCGCTGTGGGTATTACCAGCCCGCTCAACAAGAACCCCAAGCTGGCGGCTCACAGGGAAAAGTTAAAAGGCAGCGCCCTTGCCGCCGTATACCGCTGGGCAAGCGCCCCGAACGAGGAGAACAGCAAGTCCTGCCTTGACATAGGCAACGAATGTACCGGCGCCCCGGAGGGGCTTCTCGCGCTTTCCGCGTTCTGGGCATTCGGCAATCTGGCCCCCAAGTTGGACAGGGTTATCCCCACTCCGCCCGGACTTGCCGCCAACGGCCTGGACAAGGTGCTGCTGATGTGCGCCGTTCAGCAGGGCGGTATACGGAAGGTAAAGGAACGCTACGAACTGTACTTCAACCTGGGGGTGGATGTGTTGAGCGGCAAGGACAACTGGGAAGAAAGCCTTGCCCTAGGCAAGCCGCCGCATGAAGAACCGTTAGCAATGAACAATGAACAAGGCGCGGATGGCAAGGAACAAGGGGGCGGCAACGACGGCTATAAACGCTGGAAGCCCCCGGCAGGGTAAACGCGGCTGGCCGCGATAACGGCTTTTCTAGCGCGCCAGAAACCATTTTGCCATGCGCCTTTCCGCGTCGGCAAATCGTAAAGGAGTTTAGACTATGGATTTATTGGAAATGACGGTTGATGCGGGGTGCGCCGCGGTTGCGCCATACGAATTTACGGCATCTGGCGGCGAGGTGAAGAAAGTGACCGTTAAAATGGTAATGCCGTTGGGCGGCAAAGAATCGGGGCTGTACCGGTCGCCCAAGGCAGGCGAGAAAGTGCTGGTAGCCCCGGTTAACGAGAACAACACTATATACTACCTCGTGGGCTATCTGCCGAGCGCTAATGACGCGCCCTTCTGCGGGACGGGATACGACAGCGTTAGGAACGATGTGGCATCGGACGGCGGAGGAAATGCCGACAGCGCCAAAGGATTCGATGCCGCCCAACTGAACCCGCTCAATATGGACGGCTTTATCGCTGACAGCGGAATGTCCCTGCGCTACCCCAAGACGGGGGACAAGAACACCCCCGAGGCGGAGAAGGTGTATAATGACAAGGATAACTCTAAGGTGATGCAAGACGACCCCAGTGATCCGAAAAAGTCTATTGACCCGACCAAAAAATATTCGTCTACCGATCAGGGCCTGCCCTATTCGGAAATAGGTTTTTACAACAAAAAATCCAAGTTTCCGCTCGTAAATTACGAACTGGATAGAAAGAAAGAAAAAGAGGATGAAAAGGATGAAAAGGCTACATATTACCCCCATATAGACGTGCTTAACATCCAGTCTACAGGGGACATAGAATCCCGCGCCGCCAACTACCATCTGGTGAAGGCAAAACGCCTTGAGATACTGGCCGGCGATGCGGCCCACGAAATATCGCCCAAGACACGGGCGGATACGGCCGGCGCTGAATCAGGCTGGAATTCCGACGAGGTTCCGATAGGGGATTCCCCCATGGAAGACCCCGAAGTCCGCGGCGGGGATATGCATATACGGGCGGAGGGCAAGGTGATCATCAAGGCTCTTAAAGAGATACGCCTACAGGTGGGGCGCACCGTTATGGTCATAGACGACGGCGGCTTCAAGGTAGTGAGCCAGAAGCTGAACAGCGCCGTAGCCCTTCCCGGCGATACAACCCTGAGCCTGAACCCCAGGACCGGGATAAGTATGTCCGGGCAGGAGGTGAACATAGAATCGGAGAGCAAGTTCAGCTTGTGCGATGCTTGGGGCGCCAAGATGGAGGGTACGGTGGGCAGTCTGAGCATGGGGGGGCTACAGATCAGCCAGTCCGCCCTTGACACCGCGGGCCTCAACGCGCTTGCGGTAACAAATACCCTGAAATTGACGCAATCAATAACTTGCGGCAGTCTGGCTCTTACCGATATTTACCGTAAATCTGCCGTCGAAATCGTAAACATAGTTAATGTTGTTGTTACTGTGTGTAAAGTCCTTCGTAAAGCTTTTACGTCTCTACTCGGCTTCTATAAAAAGTATATTAGTGTGGAAAATAAGGCAACTGTGGTGGCAGCAGATGCCGCCGACGCGAGCCCTCCTGCCGCCGCCCCGGACATTCCTACCACCACAGAACCAACGCCAAAAATGGGTGATCTCGAACCTATAGAACAGGTTATTGCTTGCCTCAAGATGGTACTCTCTATAACCGCTGCTGTTTACAACGCCGTTGATGCGGGATACGGGCAAGCCTTTAAAAGCGGGGTGATAGGCAGTATAACCCAGGGCAAAGACAACCCCTGGGGCGCTCAGGCAAAGTCTGATTTTCGGGATAAATTAAACCTCGTCGCGCTCAGCATTGACGCGGGAATCGTAGATATAGCGGTGGGCGCGTATGTTATTCGGGGAGCGGGTCTCGCCGGCGCGAAAATATCCCTAAACGCCGGGGGGAGCATAACGCTAAAGGCGGGCGAGGAAAAAAGCCTGTACGCCAGCGCCATTACGGGGGCGGCGGTTTCCGCGCCGCTTATAGCGGAGAAAGCGACAAAAGTGGTCGAATTTGTGTCTCGCGGCGCGGAGGTTGTGAGCGACGCCGTTAAAATAACCAAAGATGTATGTACAGTCGATCCTGAATATATACTCTACCCGACCATAGAAAAACTATAGGAGATTGCTATGGAACTTGACGACAATACGAAGGATGCCATCCTTGCCGGGGTTGCCCCCATCATAGGTTCCGCCTTGGCTGCCGGGCTGGTGGCCGCCGCCGCCGAGGTTCTGACGGCGCTGTTGGCGACCAATTCAGAAACGGACACAGCCGCCGGGAAAACAGAAATGCACCCCACGTCGTCCGAAACATCGTTGAGCAAGACCGACGTTGCCGGCACGGAAACCGAGGGCAAGCTTGCCCAGGACAAGGTTGCCGGCGTAAACGGAGAAGTTAAGGCGAGCGAAACCGAGGCGCGCGCCGTTACCGGAGAGGCTACCGCGGCGGATTCCGGCGCCACGGCCTTACGTACAAAGGCCGGCGCTTCGGACATAGAAGTTAAAGCGCTGAAAATGACATAGGGAATCATATATGGCTGATAAATTAGACTGGCTGGATAAACACCTCGCGCTGCTGCGTTACATTACTGTAAGCGATGCGGTGAAAAATGAAAACTATAAAGTACGTCCTGATTTGGCGGATCTTTTTGCGGGAGTAAACGGCGCGGAAGAGATGACGTTTAAGCTGGCAAAGGCGGAAAAGCACAAGGAAGCCTGCGAGCTTCTCGCGTACGTCTGCCACAGGCGCGCCGGCGTCTGGTGGGCTTATCGCTGCATACTCACGCTGCTGGAGGAACTCGCCCAAAATCCGGCTGTGGATCGGGACATAGCCGGCATAGCGGCGAGCTTTGATGTTACCGTGCCTGACTTTGCCAAGGTGGAGCCACCGGTTATACCGCCGGAGGTGATCGCAAAACAGGAGGAGGGCAGGGCCTTCATCGAGGCCAAAAGAGCGGAGGCCCGCGCCGCGCTGGACCCGGAGATGCTCAAGTATGTGGAGAATGCGGTGGAAGTGGCCTTCCAGGAGTTTAAGCGTGTCCACGGCATACACCCTATAGATCTGATGAAGAAACTGGCGGAAAAATGCAAGCAGGATCCTTACAAAATAGACCCGAATTCCCCCATTTTTCAGGAAGCGGCAAAACTGAAAGCCCAGCTTGGCGCGGTGCAAAAGCAAACTATAGACACTATCAAATCGGTGATCCCGCCCAAGGTTCCCGAACACGAAAAAAAGGTGCGGGATGACGCCCTATCCGCCGTGTACTGTTGGATCGTTGCCCCTGACGAGGAGAACAGCAAGGTATGCCTTGACATAGGCAACGAATGTCCGGACACGCCGGCGGGGCTACTCTCCCTGTCCGCTTTTTGGGCATTCGGCAACCTGATGCCGGGCGGCAAGCAGGTAATCACGACTCCGCCCGGTCTTGCCGCCAACGGGCTGGTACAGACCTTGCTGATGTGCGCCCTCCACAAGGGGGGGACGCGGAAGGTAAAAGAACGCTATCAGGTCTACTTCGACCTGGGGGTGGATGTGTTAGGCGGCAAGGACAATTGGGAGGAAAGCCTCGCCGCCGGAAAAGCGCCCCACGAGGAATTGCGCGCCCCGTCCGGCAGTGGCGCCCCGTCCGGCAGTGCGGCGTACAAACGCTGGAAGCCGGAAGTCGGAGTTTAGCGGGCGGCGGTGTGATAGTATACTTGTCCATGGCGGAATATTCAAATATACTTTTATGGAATGCGGTGGCCCGGTATGCGCTTTGGCGCCGTCCCGGATGAAAACAATTTAATTTGAGGAATGCGGACTATGAATTTGTTTAACGAGATGACGGTTATCGACGCTTGCACCAAGGCGAGCCCGTACACGTTTACGGCGTCCATCCCCAACAGTGAGGCCGTACCCGTTAAGATGGTAATGCCGCTGGGCGGCGTGAAATCGGGGTTGTACCGGTCGCCCAAGGTAGGCGAGAAAGTGCTGGTAGCGGCGGTTGAGACCACCGGCACAGGCGACAATTCTAGCAGCACTACATACTACCTCATGGGTTATCTGCCGAACGCGGAGAACCAGTCGTTTTTTGAAGCGAGTACGACAGCGGATGCCGGGGATGCCCACGATGTTATCACGGAGGGAGGCGAGGTATTCCGGTACAAGCAGACCGGGAAAAAGGCGGGAAAGGAAGGGAAAAACCCCTATTCGGAGATAGGGTTTTATCAGGAAAAGACGGACTGGAAGGCCGCCGAAGCAGAGACGGCGGATTACCAGGACTTTAACGGTGATTATCCCAAAATCGACCGGATCAAGATCCGTTCCACCGGGGACATTCATGAAAGCGCGGTGAACCACCACCAGATACAGGCAAAGCGGTTTGAACTGTTTGTGGATTGCGATGCCCCGGCAAAACCTGGGGATTATGAGTCCAACAGCCTCTTTGGGGACAGGACAGGGGACGATTCGACCCTGTACGCCGGGGATGCCCACATCAGGGCAAAAAACCGCATCGTGATCAAGGCGGGGGAATCGATAGAGCTTCAGGCGGGGCGGTCTTCTATTCTGATAAACGACGAGGGAATTACGATTGCCTCGCGGAAAACCCAGTCCAACCTGTACAACGGCTGGGACTCTTTGTTGGCTTTGAAGGCCAACAGGGGGATAACCATGTTCGGCCAGCACGTAGACATCAGGGGCGGCGTTGATTTTTCCCTCGCGGAAGGCTACGGCGGGGCTATACGCAGCAAACTGGGCGTCATGCGTATGACATCCTTTGATCTTAGGATGTTGAACATTAATACCTATAATTATCTGACCATGGGCATTGGAAACGGGCTTGATTTTTTGGCGAATTGCGGAACCATGAGCGCCGGATCCGCCGGGGCGAACAGCGGGATGGGAAAATCGCTGGGGCTTGTGTCGGTAGGGGAAAGGGCGGCCGCGCCTTTTCTCGCCTCCATGGGAAACTCCGCGGAAACCCGGGGTGCTGAGGATATTCCGACCGCGCTGCTCGGAACCGTTGACCTAGTACTGTCAATACTGATGGCAGTCGAGATGGTCCTGGGCACGACGATCCCCAAAAAACTGCTGCGGGACAACCATGGGAGGGACGGTTTGTACACGGCCCTGGCGTGTGTAGAATACGGCATACTGCTTGGCGCGTTCACTCAGTTATGTACCCCCCGTTTGGCGAATATTTTTGAATCCCTGATTGAGATGTGGGGCGGCTACGTGAAGCTGGGAGGGTATGAACTAGAGGAAATGTTCAATACGGAAAAATGTGTGAACTCGGCGCTTGCCGGCATCTCGAACACGAAGTTTAAGGATGCCTATAAAAACGGCTTTAAGGACTTTTTTGCGGGTCTGAAAGATAAGCTGAAAGAAAACGCTACATTGATAAAAATCGCCGTCGGCCTTGGCGTACCTGTGCTGGCCGGCGGTCTTGGGTATGGTTTTTTTGAGACCGCAGCCCAGAATAAGGAATTCGAAGAGGAGTTACGGAGTTTATAGATGGCATTAGGCAAAGAGACGAGTGATACCATAAAAGAACTGGTCGCGCCTATTGTCGGGTCGGCGCTGAGCGCCGCTGTGGTGGGCGCCGCTACCGCGATTATAGCGAAACTGGTGGTTACCAATTACAAGGAACACGGCATAACCGGGGACAAAGAGATAAAGCCCACCGAAGACGAGACCGCGATAAGCAAGTCCGAAGTCGCGGGTTCCGAGGCGGAGGGTAAACTTGCTCAGGACAAGGTGGCGGGAACCGAGGGCGAGGTGAAGGCCAACGAGACCGAGGCCCGCGCGGTAACCGGAGAGGCTACGGCATCGGATTCGGGGGCTTCCGCCCTGCGGACCAAGGCGGGGGCTTCGGATATCGAAACAAAGGCGCTGAAAATGACCTGACGTTTAAGGAGCATGGATAATGGCGGATAAACTTGATTGGTTGAATAAACATCTGGCAATGTTGCGGTATATCACGCTCATGGATGTTGTTGAAAAGGAAGGGTATAAGATCAGACCGGACCTTGCGGACTTTTTCGTGGGGGTCAACACTGTGGAGGAGATGGTTTTTAAGTTTGCGGGTATGGGCCGTTTTAAGTGCGCCTGTGAACTCATGGCCTACATCGCCCACCGGCGGGCGGCTGTGTGGTGGCTCTACCGCTGTATTCATTCCTTACTCGAAGAGTTAGCGGAGAATCCCGCGGTTGAACGGGACATTGCCGACATCGGCATCAGTTTTGAACCAACCGTGCCGGATTTTGCCAAGGTGGAAACGCCCAAAGCGGACCCTGAAATGATCGCGTCTATGAAGGCAAAACTCGCGGATATGGAAGCGGATTATCAAAAGGCCAGGGCAGTGGCGGATCCCCAGATGCTCGGCCTTGTGGAGGAAGCGATGGAAGTCGCCTACCAGGAGTTTAAGAAGGTCCACGGCATTCACCCTCTGGACCTGATTAAAAAATTGGGAGAAAGGATGGAGGAGGATCCCCATCCCATCGATCCTGATTCCCCCCTTTTCAAGGCCGCGGACGAACTCAAGGCTAAGCTCCAAACGGTGCGGAAGGAAACGGTGGACACGATTAAGTCGGTGATCCCGCCCAAGGTGCCGGCGCACGAAAAAAAGGTACGGGATGACGCGCTTTCCGCCGTGTACCGCTGGGTTGCCGCCCCGGACGAGGAGAACAGCAAGGCCTGCCTTGACATAGGCAACGAATGTCCGGACACACCGGCGGGACTGCTTTCGCTCTCCGCTTTCTGGGCGTTCGGCAACCTGATGCCGGGCGGCAAGCAGGTAATCCCGGCTCCGCCCGGCCTTGCCGCCAACGGGCTGGTACAGACGCTCCTGATGTGCGCCCTCCACAAGGGCGGGACGCGGAAGGTAAAGGAACGCTACGAGGTCTACTTCAACCTAGGGGTGGAGGTGATGAGCGGCACGGACAACTGGGAAGAAGGCATTGTTACAGGCAGAGCGCCCCACGAAAATTTGAGCGCTCCGGCAAACGTCCCTCCGGCTGGTGGCGGCGCCCCGCGAGGCGATGGAACGGCGTACAAACGCTGGAAGCCGGAAAGCCCGGGACCGTAAAAACTATGGAAGTTGTTATGGCAAAGATATGGCGGCTGGCGCTGACTGCCGTTATCGCGGCGCTGACCCTTGTTGCCTGCGTTTCCAGCCGCCGCGTCGCGGTCGGGCTTTCACCCGATATGGAAATTCATTACACGATATACCCATCGATAGAATTTGATGCGGCGGCGGTAACGGATGACGAGGCGACTCAGATAAAAAAGGCGGGAGTGGACGGGTACTTTTCACCGGATAATCCGCTGCGAAAACGGCTTAACCCGTTCACCGCTTACTTTGGCGAAGAAGCGACCGCGCCGCGCACACTGTACGCCCGCAGCGCGCTTTGGAGAACATGGCAGAATAAAAAGCCCACAAAAATGGTTTTCATAGCCGATCTGCCGCATTCGCCCAATATGCCGGAGGATGATCCAAGGCTGTTTTTTTTGGACATAAAAAAAAGGTTTCTTACCCCCGGTGCCGTGTATATCGAAATTGAACCGGACAAAATTGTCAGGGTCTATACAAAGCCCAAAGACCCGCGTTCAAACAGCTCCAAAAAATCCAAAGCAGGCGCCGGTGAACCGCCCGGCAGCGGATGAAAAACCGCCGGTATGATAAGGATATGAAGTATGCGTTTTGAAGAATTTCCACATTGGAATGACGGGCAATTTTTGCAGCCCCATCATTTTCAGTACCAGCAGCGTATAACCGCGGATTTTTGGCGGCTCAACCGCCGTTTTTATATGCAGTACCCTTACGGGCTCCTGGATTTTGAGGTTGATTATGAAGCGCTTGATGAGGCGTACGTGTCGCTTAAGCGCTTTTCCGCCGTCATGGGCAACGGGTTGGAAGTTTCCATGCCCGGAAACTGCATAGTAAAACCGCTGGATTTGAGCGCCGCCCTTAAAAACAACCCCGCCAAATTAACCGTGTACGCCGCTGTACCCGCCTGGTCCGAGTTGGAATCGAATTTGGCGGATGACGATCACGCCATGGAAAAGAAACTCTATCTTACTCAAAAAAAGAGGGTACGCGATGAAAATACCGGAGATAACGAGATAGCGCTGATCACCCGGAAGTTGAACGTCCGCATGGTGACCGATCTTGACGATAACAAGGATATGCAGCTTTTGCCGCTGCTTAAACTCAATGTCGCCTCCCGCGAAATGACGCGGCACATAGTAAAATTGGATGAAAGCTACATCCCTCCGTTCATGATGCTGACAACCGACGATCCGCTGTTCAACATGACGACGAGTCTGATAACGGACATACGCCGCTGCCGGGACAAACTACAGAGTAATGTAAACGCGCTTAGCTCGTCATTTACCCTGCCCGCCGAGTCCGGTGATGAAGCCGCCACCTATTCCGGCGTCTTGAACGAGGTCAGGGCTACGTTTTTAATGCGCGCGGTAAGTGTTTACTATGTGCGGCTGTACGCGCTTGTGGTCGATGGTTTTATAACCCCCTTTGAACTCTATCTGGAGCTTTCTTCATTTTTGGCGGAACTGATGAGCGTAAATCCGTACAACGGCGTGAGAAATATAACCCACTACAACCATGACGACCGTATGCCGGTGTTTACCGAACTTTTTAAGGACATACGTTCATTCATCCGTAGCGAGGGCGGGGCGGGTTATGTCAGGCTCAATTTTACGCGGACGGACGCCGGCGGACTGTTTACCAATATCAAATCTGAAGATATTTCCGAGGACAGCGAATTGTACCTCACAGTGAAGACAGACGCCGATCCCGCGGCGGCTATACGCGCGCTGGAACAGGGGGATACCTTCAGGCTGATTAACCCTCAGGCGAAACATTTACGGATACGCGGCGTAAAACTGTCGGAAATGCGCTATCCGCCACGGTTTTTACCGGTAATGGACTGGACGCTGTGGTTCAAGCTGGATATTGTCGAATCCGCGAGAGTTTGGCGGGCTATGTGTGAAGAAAAGGGCATGGTTATAGACTACGCCGAGGAGCTTTTTCCCGGTCTTGAGGCATCCTTATTTATAACCATCATGAAGTAAAAAGGAGCGTAAATGAAAGCCGCTAACAGTATTGAGACCTTGTGCCGCCCCGTGTTTACCTGCCTGTGCAATTACTGGCGCTTAAACGAGACGGGGAATCCGCCCGCAATGGAAAAATTCAGGGAGGACATAGAAAACGCCCTTGAAGACGCAAAGTATGCCGCCGCTTCCAGCCCCGTGCTTTCCCGTGATTACGGACGGGTAGAACTGCCGCTCGTATTCTTTATTGACTACATGGTAAAAGAAGGCAATTTTCCGTTCAAGAATGAGTGGCGGGAACTGGCGAGAAACTATAACGAGCTTTCAGGCGACGAGAAATTCTTTAACCTGCTTGGAGGCGCGCTTGCCGCTCCCGATGCGGGAAACACTATACCCGTTTTTTATACTATGCTTGGATTGGGTTTTGACGGCGTTTACGCGAATGACAGCAAGTCTGTCGAAAGAATGATGAAAGAGTGCATGACGAAGATCAGCGGGGAATTCGATATATGCCATGAACCCATAGTCAATGTTGAAACGGAAAAACGTTTGGCGGGATCAAAAAAAAACAAGATGCCGTCTTATATACGTTCTCTGCGTCTGGCGCTGATTGGTTCGCTGATATTTATGGTAATCGCGTTTATAGTCAACTTTTTTGTATTTCTCGGCGCGACATCCGAATTCCGCAAGAGCCTGTCCGAAGCGGCGGTTGCGGCGCGGGAATTTGAAATTCTGGGCGGCAGGGCGGCAAATGGGCGGTAGTATGACATCTTTTATTTCACGGATTGTCAATCTTGTCAGTACCAATACCCTGGCAAAAGTTATTTTTGTAATCGTTTTGCTTTTGATCGCGTTGGTGGTGATTCTCCCGCTGATACTCAAATTAAGGCGAAAGCGGATAAAAACAAAAGAAACGCAAAACCTTGTCCGCGACCTCATGGTATGGCGGCACGTCGCGCAGCTTGCGCAGGGCGGCGAGTCCCAGATCAAGGCAAAAAAAGACCTTTCGGATAACATTGTAAAGATAGACGAACTTTTGGATCAGGGATTTGAACTGGCGGTCGCGCATAACAAGGGAATGTACGGCATACCCTGGTTCATGCTGCTCGGTGAGCCGCAATCCGGAAAATCATCCCTGCTGAAAGAAAGCGAATTGGACATGATTCCGTCCGCTGTTGAGGAAAAAACGGGACCGGGTATTGAAACAAAGAGTCTGCCTGTCAGAATGTGGCTTGGCGGAAAAGCGGTGGTATGCGATGTGAGCGGAGCCGTTTTCTTCGACCGCTGGCTTGGTGGAAGCAGCGCGGACTGGTCCCATATCGTAAAAGAATTCTGCCGCAGGCATTACCGCCTTCCGCTGAACGGCGTGATACTTACCATACCCGCCGACGCGCTTTTGGCGGACAGCGGGGATTTGACGCGCAAAAAAGCGGTTCTCATGGCGAATGAACTCGCCTACCTGTTGAATTCAAGCGGTATGCGTCTTCCGTGCTATGTGATTGTTACAAAACTTGATACTGTAGAAGGCTTCAGGGAGTACGTTTACGGCGTTTCAGGCGATATGAGGCATCAGATACTCGGTTTTGACAACGATTCCCAGTTTTACGAGCCGGCAAAGTTCAAGGAACGCTGGGAAGCGTTAATCGAAAGGCTTAGGGCGGGCTATAAAAAAAATATGCTCTCCAGGGACATGATGATGCGCCTTTACAGCACGGCGAACCGCATGGAAGTAACCGGCAAAACATTTTCTTTCCCTGAAAATTTTGCGGATATGTATGACAACCTCCATATCTACCTTGATACGCTGTTTAACGAGGATAATTTTCACGGGACCAAAGAAACTGTTTTTGACGGATTGTTTTTCGCTTCGGCGACAGATGCGGGAGTTTCGATCAGCCCCGGTATAGCGGCGCTGGCGGGGAAGGCCGCCGATGATTTTTATATAACGGGAAAAAAACCGGCGAAACCGCAGTCTTACTTTATAAGAAATACGCTGCAAAACTTTGTATTTAATCCTTCTCCCAGCGCGGGTTTTACCAGGGGAAAAGCTATAAGCCGCAGTATCCCGGCTTTCGCGCTGTGCGGAATCATCATTGCATTTGGATGTATATTTTTTTTCCCGGCCGTCGTTAGGAGCGGCGATTTTAAACTATCGTTATCTCCGATAGCGAAGTACTACACGTCTCTGGCCGCCTCCATGCGTGAGGGAACCCCCGGAAAAAATCCTGTGATCATCGAAAACGAAGGCGGATCCGGTTATATCATGAATAACGATCCCTCCGAATCCTTGAACGGTATTTCTCCCGTACAATTTTACAACAACGCCGTATCCTACAGGAATACCAAACTTACTCCCGGCATGGGTTTTTTCCTTTCAGGTATGCTGGTGTTTCTTGAGCCTAACATGGGTCTGCGCGGCAGGCGTTTTATCACTAGTACGCTCTACGGCCCGCTCATCAGAACGCCCATGCTCAAAAATGTGGGCGCAAAATTTATTGATCAGAAAGACTCGCCGCCGGTTCTTGATCAGAGGCTGCGTTCCGTGATTCAATCCTTTGTCATGCTTGACGCGGGGGATAATTACGACTTAGGGCGGCTGTTCAGATCTAAACAGTATTCCACGGAGGCGATGATAAACTATGTCCTGCCTGACATATCCAACGATTCCCGGCTTCTCCTTGACAGCGAATACCACAGGCTTTTGGACAAAAACCTCACGTTTGCTTCTGAACGGGAGTACATATATTCCAGCGATTTTTTCGAGGCCAAAATAGCGGCGCTTGAAATAATGCTTGCCGACTGGGGGGGCTTTTCCGTTTACCCCTATTTGCTTTACGGTAAATTAAAACAACTGGTAAATATTTCTCAAAATATTGTTACAAATTATTCACAAATAGAATACCTTTTGAGTACGGCGGACGGGGCTTCCACCCTGCGGGAAGTGCAGAATATGGTCGGCAGTTGGAAGAATTTAACGCGGACACAGAATGATCTCGTCTTGCGGGGCATAGAAATTTTTAAAGAAATTACCGAGCAGATGGAAAAACTAAAAATTCCCGTCGGGGTTCTTTCGTCAGACGCAACCAACGATCCGTTCGGGAATAACCTTATAAACGATTATATTTTTAACGATTTACTGGTTAGGCACGCTGTGGAAGAATATACCGAATTTTTCCGGAAAGACATGGAATTTGTTCTGGAGAACGGCGGCAGGCTTGACCCTGTTACAATGGGGTACATAAGCTCGCTGCAAAATAATTTTTCCGCTAATCTGGAAAAAGAAATTACCAGTTTAAGATCAAGCGCCCAGGCTCTTAAGACGAATGAACTTTTATCAGGTAAGCTGACAAAAGATGTCGGCGCCCCCTCGCTTTTTACTACTGTTGAAAAAATTCTAACCCTTGCGGACGCCGTGGATATACCGGACGCGAAAACGCTAAAAAACACCGCCGACCTGAATTGGATGAACGGTCAGTATGACATAATCAACGATTTTAATAATTTTGAAAACTATGTTAAGCCCTTAGCCGGCAATGATAAAGTTTCAAACCTTATAAACAACGCCCGTATCATGCTTGCGGCGGAGGCGTACCTTAACCGCTATGTTGTTTTGAACTCCCAGTATGATTTTCTGTCAACTTCGCCTGAGCTTATAACGGCGATGATCTCATCCAGAGCGGGAGACGAGACGAATGATATTTTCTCTCTGTCCGGCAGGGCGATTCAAAGCGCCCTCGGATCCATGCCGTTTAACAGCGGCTATGATCCGGTCATCGTAAAAAACCTGATAGACGGCATCGCCGCCTATAACGATCTGTTTTCACAGGGCATAAACCTGAAACCCACGCCTAAATTCCTGCAAAACCAGGATAGAAGCATCTACCAAACGGACGCTTTCAGCGCCTATCTGGACAAGTATATCAGCTACTGGGGAAATTATACGGATAACGTTTACGTTCCTGTTTCCGACTGGCAGGAGTACAGGATGCGGGTGAGTCAGAACAGACCTTATCAGGTAAACTCCGTGCTGCAAACTCTGTACACGGAATGTATAGGAATATTAAACGATATAAACGATATTGTCCTGTCAAGCGTTTTAAAAGAGCAAAAGACTTCCAGCGTTACATCACTTAACGACAAGATAAAACTGCTTTCCGCTTTTATGAGCGCTGACGCGGACAGGATGCTTTCCGCGTGGGACAAACTGCCGCGGGATTCCGAACAGGCGTTCAGGCAGCTTAGAACGCTTGCGCCGGATGAAATAAAAAACACGTATATGACGGTTTATTCCGATACGAGAAATATCAGCATAGGCTGGTGGAACGACTTTATTTTGGACGGCATAAATGTTCTGTCGAAAACATTTTGCCGGCGGAAACTGGACGATTTTGCCGAAAAATACGGCGGTTTTAAGGCGTTCCCGTTAATCTACGATGGTTCAAAATACTCAGCCCTCTCAACGGGCGCATTGGCCGATATAACCTCGCTGCTGGACGACATGGGAGCGGGCAGGCTTCTTTCACCGCCGTCCGATACCCCCGATGCTGTTGATGCTTTGTTGCATCCGGCGCTGTGGGGGGACGCCGCCTCGCGGAATTGGGCGCGGAATGTTTACAAAATCGCGGCGGCGGCTTCCAACGCCGCTCCCCCATTGACATGGACGCTGACCCAGCCGCCTATAGACTTGCAGAGCAGCCTCTCGGTAAGCGGGCGGCTGCCCGCGGTGAGCCGTTTTAGATATTTGGAAGTTTCCACTACCGGCAGAGCGCCGCATTCATTCAATACCTATGTCAACGAGGAGCTTACCCTCGCGGCCGGCATGGCGGCGGATAGGGGCATCAACTTAAAGTTTTACAGGTCGTCCGCAGACAAAATCCCGCAGGCAACGGTTAACGTTGATGACCCGTGGTCTGTATTTGATTTTTATTTTAATAGAGATGTGATAACTACGGACTCAGGTTCATATTTTCCGGTATTCATAACCGATGACAGGGGACAGTACGCATACTTCATGGCGATTAAATTTAACCTTGATATTCCCAAGCCCGGCGACTGGTACAGTTCGTCTACCTGGCCCGACTTAAGGGTTACGGACGGCATGGTTTCCGCGGATCATTCCAGGTAGGGGCGGCGGCTTCCCGTAAACCCGCGGGTCGCGCTAAAACGCTGTTTTGCAGAGTTTTTTTAGTTTTGCCGGCGGGGTAATTGCGGGGGCGCGTTTTTGGGCGGCTTGGAAAACGGCGCTGGCGGTTTGAAAGAATCTCGTAAGCGTCAAGAAGTTTTTGCATATACTCCCGCATACCCTCTCCGGCTATATCGGGATGATGGAGTTTTGCCTTTTCTCGAAACGCGCGTTTTATCTCGGCAATGGAAGCGTCTTCACTCACGCCAGGTATCTTGTACTGGTTGTCCAATTTGTTTCCTCACCTTTAAGCATACCCTAATCAGGCGACAGTGGACAACGAAGCCTGAAGCCGCCGCTAATTGTTCGATGTTTTGCGGGCAAAGATTTCCAGACGTAACAGCGCGGCGTTTGCCGCCAGCGCCAGGAGCGCGCAGAGCAGAGCGCCCCAGATTATTTTTACAGCGTTGTTTGTACGCAATCCGTCAAATAAGACGGCGCCTATGCCGCCCGCATTTATCACGGCGGCTATTGCGCCTATGCCTATAGTCGAAACAACGGCAAGCCGTATTCCCGCTATTATCATGGGCAGCGACAGCGGTAGTTTTACAAAAATGATTATTTCAAACCACGTCATTCCCATGCCGCAGCCAGCTTCTATCAGGGACGGCGCTACCGCGTTAAAACCGGCAAGGATGTTTCGCAGCAGCAGGAATTGGTTGTACAACACGAGAACGCATATTGCGGTACGCATACCCAGACCAAGCACGGGAATTAACAGCGCGAACAACGCGAGGCTTGGGATTGTGTAAACGATTCCCGCTATGCGGAGCGCCGTCCGTTCAGCGGCGGGTCCGGCTCTGTGCAATGCCAGCGCAAGAATGGCCGCGATTAAAATTGAAAAAAACATCGTAAGAAGCAGCAAAAGTATGTGCTGGCCAAAAGCGGTTAACAGCCTGTCGTGGTACCGCGCAAAGTATTGAATCATATACCGTCTCCGTCGGCGGCATATACGCCTTCCTGAGCCAGCAGGGCGCGTACAAAATCGTTTGCCGGTGATTTTAAAAGATTATCGGGGCTGTCAAACTGCATGACGGCGCCCTGGTGCATTACCAGTGTACGTGTTCCAAGTTTGAGCGCCTCGTTTATATCATGCGTAACAAAAAGATATGTGCGGCGGCGCTCACTTGAATCTTTTTCTACGCGGTGAATACGCAAAAGTTCATTCTGTAAGTTCACTCTGTTAATCGCGTCTATGGCGCCAAAAGGTTCATCCAACAGCATAATTGAAGGGTCTACGGCAAGGGCGCGGGCCAGCCCCACGCGCTGCTGCTGTCCGCCTGAAAGTTCCGCGGGATGACGTTTGTGAAATTCCGCATAGTCCAGATTGACCAGATTTAAAAGTTCTTCCACACGGTTTTTTATCCGATGTTTGTCCCACTTCAACAGTTTCGGCACGACGGCAATATTTTCAAAAACCGTCATGTGCGGAAAAAGCCCTGACTGCTGAATAACATAGCCTATGTTGTGGCGCAGTTTTACCGGGTCGGTATCTTTGATGTTGGTTCCGTTAATTTGAATTTCACCGGAATCATATTCAACGAGCCGGTTTACCATCTTGAGCAGAGTTGTTTTCCCGCAGCCTGAGGTTCCTATTATCGTGATAAACTCCCCCTCCTCAATGGACAAACTCAGGTCGTCAATTGTGTTGTACGCGGCGTTTTTAAATTTTTTTACTATGTGCTTAAATGATACTACGGTCAAAGTTATTCCCCCTAAATTTTTCCAAATACAAAACCCCTTTGGGACAGGTATTTACGCAGAGTGAACAGCCTATACATTGGACTTGTTCGAGAACCTTATGGTTCTCGAACAAGTCTTGCAAAATGCAAGGCATTTTGCTGTTTTTAAGCGGAAGTTGTTCAAAAACTGAAGTTTTTGAACAACTCTATTTAACGCTGTCCACCCGTTTTTCCACCGTATTAAAGAGCCGAAACGGACGCCTTTTTTCGCAGAGGCCGCAAGCGGCGCATTTATCCCAATCCGCTTTTATCCGTTTTGAAATTACAGGCCAGTCATGATA
>JAIRMP010000161.1 GCA_031258615.1 Spirochaetaceae bacterium
CACGCTACCCTAAATATACCACAAAGCGGCGTAGTTTCCAGCGGCAGGACAGGCAGGTTGAGGCCGGGCTTTAGTTAGTGAAGGGGTGACGAAGCCGGAATTTTCAAGTCTCCCGTAAAATTCTCCGTATCTCTGAAAAAAAATCTCCGGGAATTTTGCGGGATTATCAGGGAATCTTAACGGGAGGTTTGATATGACAGACGGGGTGGCAATCATGGCAAGCCTGCGGCTTGCCATGATTGCCATAGGAGTTTGCGCCGCCGCCTGGCGGCTGGCTTACCGCAAACTCCTACCGTTGTTATGGGGAGTAGCACAAGCCGCCGAAGCAATCCAGACGAGGAAATCATTTGACTGGATTGCTTCGCGCCCTGCGGGCGCTCGCAATGACGGGGCGGATGGCCATTTCCAGAAGCGCAGCGCCGAAGCAATCCAGAGGGGAATCACTTGACTAGATTGCTTTGTGGCTTGCCACACACAACGCTAGGAGTTTGCGGTAAGCCGCCAGGCTTGCGCCGCAAACTCCGGAGACAACCGCGCAGCGGTTGTCCAGCGGCTTGACAAAAAAATTCGCCTCCAGCCTGAAAAATTCGCTAAAAGTGATTGACAAAAAAATTTTCCGGATATAGACTTTTTATGATACCTGAGGGAAGAGGGGTGGAAATCCCCCGCTATAGCGTAACTGTGATTGGGCAAACGCCCATAAGTCAGGGCTATTGGGTAAAAGGCGGGGCGGCTTCAGCTTTGCCCCGTGACGAATCCTTGTTTGGGAGTTTGCGCAAGCTCACGCCTATGGCGTGAGCCGCAAACTCCTAAGCTCAACGCGGAGCGTTGAGCCGTTCGCTGTAAACCGGGGGTTTTCATGTTTTCCATAGCCGTAAACCGGCTCTTTACAATTTTTTGTTTTCTCATCCAAAGGGGCTTCTCCTCCCCGTTCATTCTAAACATATCTGACACCCACAGCCTGACTCCCCGGACAACAAGGCCTCCCTCCAAGCGCCAGCCGCTTCATTGCTCACTATTAACTGCTCACTGCTGCCCCACACCAACGGCAGGAGCCCCGTCGAACAGGGTGGAGTTTGCCAAAGCAGGCGCGGAGCGCTACGACGCAAACTCCGGAGACAACCGCTACGCGGTTGTCCAGCCGATTTGCGGCGTGCCCCCCCCCCCCCCGGTATAAAAAACGGCGTTTTTACAGGCGGATTCTCGATTCGCCGCACAAAATTCACTTTGGAAATTACCCTGAGTTCAAACGGGATTGCCGCCCGGCGGACGTTGTTCGCACAGTTTGAACCAGGTTTTTTTTATTGTAACATACCGCAAGGAGGGGTTACAACATGAAGAAACTTTTTTCTATTCGGAATTCCGGGGGAAAACTCCGGAATAAAAATCGCGGGATTATCGCCTTGGCGCTCATCCTGCTTGCGCCGCTCGTTTCCGCCGATGAATTTACACTGCAAGGGGCGATGGAAACAGTATTTGTGCCTATTCAGGCGCAAATGGGGGGCGGGGGGGATGACACCGCCCAAACTGGTCTGGGTGTATTTGGCTATAGTCCAAACGGAGGCGCGCGCTTTAAACTCATGGCAAACGCCTCGTATGACGACCGTATCGGACTAATAAGCTATCTGCGGCTTTACACTAGTATCGCCGACAATACGCAAAACAGGTTTGATACAATCTGGCTCGGACTGTGGGTGAAACCGCTTGACTGGCTCCGTTTTGATGTAGGCAGCCTGGAGGACTGGACTCTGTGGGGAAAATTTGCCCAGCCCACTTTCGCTCCGTACACCCAGCGTTCCAAAGATGAGGACGCTATTTTTACTGAATTCTACTATACAGGAGTTCTTTTGACTGCGCGTCCCGTAGAAAATCTTTTTATAGGCGTGGGAGTTCCCGCTCTGAAAAGCAAAGACCCTGACAAATCCTCATCTTTTCAGCCCTCATACGCGCTTTTTACGGAAGACTCGGAAAAGGCGTATGAACGTGTACAAGCTGCTGTAGGCTACACGATAGACGGCATAGGGCTTGCCCGTTTCCAGTATGTAGGCGCGAATCCATCAGGAGACGCAACATCAATAGACACTAAATTACCGTCAATATCGAGTCACGCGAAAATTGAAGGCGCGTTTGCCTACAACGGCACGGAAGGACTCCTTGTCGATGTAGGTTTCAAAGTTCCGATTGAGTTTGAAAAAGACGAAGTCAAGTATCTAGCTCCATACTATATTTCAGCCGGCGCAAGGGTAACTTTGAGCAGCTTTGTAATCGAAGGGCGCGCGGACGGCAGGTTTGGAAGCGTGATAAAATACGGCTCAGATTCCGAACTTAAATTTGCCCCTGAAATAAACTTCCACCTTACGCCGTCATATAAACTGGATAACGGCTTCAGCGTTGGTCTGGACTTCGGTTTGGAGTGGTACGGTGAAACAACGGATAAGGACGGAAATTTATATCTAAATTACGATGGCGGTGTGCGGAGCGGAATAGGCGCTTATGTACGGAAAGATTTTGCGCCCGGAAGTTATGTGATGAGCGGCGTGGGTTATCATTTTGGCGGCGAATTCAATTCTGTAGACCAAAAATCCGTGTTTACCATACCGATAATATTTAACTATACTTCACCAAAAGCATCTTTGCTGCCTAAATAAGCGGCGCTGATTCAGGAGGATAAATATGAAATATTGCAGTAAATTGGCGCGCTGTTTTGCCGCCGCGTTTGTTTTGCCGCTGTTTTTTGGGGGAGAGGCTTTTGCCGGGGCAAAACGCGAGGCAAAAGCGGAGAGTGTGGACCTTACCGTTGTAAGCGAGATAGGCGGCGCCGCTTATACGCAGAGCTTCCCGGAAGCACCGCGCCGCGCGGTAAGCCTTTCGCATTTCAGCACGGAAATGATGCTGGCGCTGGGTCTTGCTGACAGCATGGCGGGCGTCGCATGGATGGACAACGAGGTCATGCCCGAATTTGAGGCGGCTTTTGAAAAAATACCTGTACTTTCGGACCGTTACCCGTCCCAGGAAGTCCTTTTGGACGCCGCCCCTGACTTTGTAACAGGCTGGGCATCGGCTTTTACCGACAAGAATTTCCCGCCGGCCTTCCTTGAGCAAAACGGCATAGCGTTTTACCTGCCCCGTGTCGAATATTTGGGGGCAAACATGGACTCCGTGTACGAGGATTTTACGCTTTTGGGCAAAATCTTCCGCGTTGAACCCAAAGCCGCCGCCGTTATCAAAGACATGAAGGCAAAAATAGATGCCGTCAACGCTAAGGTTGCAGGCAGACCGCCTGTTACAGTCTTTGTGTACGATTCCGGCGACACCGCGCCTTACACCGCCGGGGACGCGCTTCCAAGCGACCTTATACGGCTGGCGGGCGGCAAAAATATCTACGGGGATGAGCCTAAAAAATGGCTTTCTGTCCAGTGGGAAGATGTTGTCGCTCAGAATCCCGATTGGATCATCGTGATGCAATACTCCAGCGCCGAAGACTCGTCCAAAAAAATAGACTTTCTAAAGACCAACGCCGCTACTAAGGGTCTTGACGCGGTGAAAAACAACCGCATATTTGTACTGGGGCTCGCCGACGTTACAGGCGGGCCGCGCAACACGGCGGCTGTAGAAACGATGGCAAGACACTTTCATCCCGGAGCGTTGAACTAGTTGTGCAAGCGATGGGCCGCCCTAAAGGGCGGCGTATCTTCTACAGACGGAATACGGGGGCGGCGGCTCCTGCTCTGCGCGGGGCTTGCCGCCGCCCTATTGGCGGTCATGGTTTTTGCCATAAATCTTGGCGCGGTAAACCTGAAACCGTCATGGATACTTAAAATCATCGTAAATACAGTTTCAGGACGGGAACTCTTTGCCGCCGAATGGAAACCGCAGGCTGTAAGCATAGTTTGGAACCTTAGACTTCCCAAAGTAATAGCGGCGGCTTTCATAGGCGCGTCCCTAACGCTTTCAGGTATTTTCATGCAAGCCTTGACCAAAAATCCTTTAGGCGATCCTTTCATACTCGGAGTGTCCTCAGGCGCGTCTTTCGGCGCGGTTTCGGCCATCCTGCTTGGCGGTCTCCCTTTCATAGGCAGCTTCCCCGTGCAGCCCGGCGCTTTTGCCGGAGCTCTTACCGCCTGCGCCCTGGTTTTCGCCCTGTCCGGTGAAAACGGCAGAATCATGTCGAGCCGCCTGGTATTGACTGGCATGGCCGTATCCGCGATTTTCGGCGCGTTGACCAACCTTTTAATTTTTATCACGCCGGACACTCACAAAATAAACTCCGCCGTCTTTTGGATGGTAGGCTCTCTTGCCGGAATCACATGGAAACAGCTTCCCGCCTTGGCCGCGTCATTTTTTACCGGGCTTTGCGTAGGGCTTTTCACCCACCGCTCGCTTGACATCGTGCTTACCGGAGAAGAACGCGCCTTTACGCTGGGAGTTGACATAAAGACCCTGCGCCGCCTTCTGATAGCGGTAAGCGCGTTACTCGCCGCTATCGCCGTCTCTATATCGGGCGTGATAGGTTTTGTCGGCCTCGTGGTACCGCACATCAGC
This sequence comes from Spirochaetaceae bacterium, assembly GCA_031258615.1. GTDB lineage: Bacteria > Spirochaetota > Spirochaetia > Treponematales > Breznakiellaceae > JAIRMY01. The sequence continues at coordinate 4,543 of JAIRMP010000161.1, forward strand.
CGTATGCTGTTCGGCCCCGTCCACAGACGGCTCGTACCCCCAGCCTGCCTTTTGGGCGCGGCATTCATGGTTCTAGCCGATGTTCTAGCCCGCACCCTGGCAAAACCTGAAGAGATGCCAGCCGGAATCATCACCGCCCTTGCCGGAGCTCCGTTTTTCTTGCATTTGCTTCGCAGAGGGATGCGCAGGTAATGGGAGGCTGAAGCGGGCATGAAACAGAACAAAACACGGCTGGTGGGAGAGCGCATAACCTTCACGGTAAACGGCGCGAAACTGCTTGACGACGTGAACTTTGAAATCGAAGACGGCTCGTTTACCGGACTGATAGGGCCTAACGGCTGCGGAAAGACTACCCTGCTAAAAACGGTCTACAGGTACTACAGGCCTGACAGGGGCGCGGTATACCTCGACGGAGACGACATACACAGGCTGCGGCCCAAACTCGCCGCGCAAAAAATGGCGGCGCTGCCACAAGAAAACACCATAGTTTTCGACTTCCCGGTGATGGAAATGGTCATGATGGCGCGTTTTGCAAAAAGTAAATTCTTAAAAACAGGCGGCGGCGAAGATACAGCCGTATGCGAAAACTCTTTGAAGCGTCTGGGCTTATACGAAATGCGCGACAGAAACTTTTTAAGCCTCTCAGGCGGAGAAAAACAACGCGCCCTGCTCGCCTCAGTGCTCGCCCAAGAAACAAAATTCATAATCCTCGATGAACCTGCAAATCATCTCGACATAGGTCAACAGATCCTAATCATGGACGCGGTAAAACGCCTCGAAGAAACCACCGTTTTCGCCTCCATACACGACCTAAACCTCGCCGCCCGCTGCTGCGACAACATCCTCGCAATGAAAGCCGGGCGCATCATCGCCTCCGGCCCGCCAGAGAAAGTCCTCACTCCCGCCCTCATACGCGAACTGTTTCAGGTAGACGCAAGAATCGACCGCGACCCCGAAACCAGCCGCCTACACATTAGATACGTGGGGCACGCGGGCGGATAATAGCGGTTTGCGGCGGTGTTGATAACCGTCAATTTTTTTCCTACTCGTTGGCTGCGACCAGCCCTCCGGTAACGAAAGCGGCGATACGCTTCCTCCAACCATTCGTATCAACAGCGCGGCGGAACTCGCCAAGGTAGGCGCTGACAGGCGGCTACCCCCGCGCTGATGCGCTAACTTATCACTTATCAACGGTAAACGACTATGCCCTGGTTAGCGAATAAAAAAGAATACTTGACACAACCCGCTGTTTGTAGGTAAGATATATATATGGAAACTTTAGCAGTGGCCGCCACTGTTCGAACTTCTTTGTTGTTTAGTCTGCCGAAAACAAACGTGCGGCTATTGTCTTGTTGCGTATGCGACGATGGCAATTTCCCGGCAGATAAAGGCTTTCTCGGCCTATCCCTTTTAGCTGATACCCCTCCCCCCGAAATGTGGTGGATGTAACATAGTTTGCGGCGGATACTCCGCCGTAAACCGTCTTGCCTCGTGCGAGATGTCCATCCATTGCGGGGGGACTTTTTTTCCCGCGGTGTCACTCACCGGCTCAAGCCTTTAGGTTGACATTAGTTTGAGCTGTGCGGCGTGTTGTTGACAAAAAAGTTTTTACTTGGTATATTATCAGCCTATGGCTAATAGTAACGTACGGCGCCTTTTCTACCTCATCCCGGACCGGCAGAAAGCCGGAAACAAGGGGCAGGCCAGACGCTTAGCAGCCCCCCATATTTAACGATCTTAAAAACATTAAGAGTAAGGAGGAAAAGTATGTCAGCTAAAAAAAAGGTCGTACTCTTTCTGATTTTCACGGGATTAGTATTGACACCTATATTTGCAAAAATTATTTCTGACAAAATTGCGGAAAAATTGGAGTTTCAGCCAATCGACTATGAAACACATGGTGAAGATGTCGCGTGGGATTATTGGCTGAAAAAAGATTATGACAGGTACCAGTCAATAAGGGATGGCTGGTCGGAAGCTTCCGATGAGTATAGCAGGGATTTATCTAACATATCTGTAAAAAATATTGGTCAGGCGAGGGATGCTTTACACAGTCAAAAAAACAATACCGAATATACGGCAAAAATAATAACCGGCAATAAAAATCCCGCCGGCGGTATTAGGTATACACAGAATGATGTGAAAACCGGTGGTGTAAAATTATCAAATATAAAAAATATCCTGTTAAAGGGCGCTGTTGACGGAATAACAGTTGCGGATGGAAGAGTGTTATTATCAACGGTTCAATCGCAGAATAATCCCTCCGAAAATATATATCCTGATGATTTCCTGATAATAATGAAGTCGGTATTTGACAGCAGCGATGGCGGGCCCTGGCTTACAATTGATCCGCCGCAAAACCAGGCGCTGCAAAAGCAGTATGGCGAAGTAAAATACAGCACACATATACGAAACACGCACATCGGCGCCGTCTTATTTGAGGCGGACAGGCTGATGAAAACGTTCAGCCTTGGTTATGATAACAGGACCGGAAAAAAATTATCAATGCCCGCATGGCATAAAGCCAGATTTGATTTCTCCGATTTTAATGCTCAGATGGAACAGACCGAGTGGAATCGATTTTGGTTTACAACCGATGAAACTGTCGTAGAAATTGATGTCAACAATAGTACCGTACGTATCGCCGGCAGACCTTTCACTGTTAAATCAGAAAAAATGGTGATGGTAAACGGTGTATTGCAGACATCACTGGTTCAGGATCTCAATAGTGCGTCCGGTAAATGGTGTAATTTCTTTGATCAGAATATTGAAAGGTATTATAATCAATTTCCTGTTTTTGCTGAGTTGGAAAGAATCGCAAGAATAACCTCTGTTTTGCAGGGATTGAAGGAATGTGGCGTTTATTTTCAAGATATTAGCCTGCCGGACTCTTCAAAAAACGGTACACCTACCGCGGCTAAAACGGCAACTATCTCTGTATTAAAAACCCGGACAGTAACAGATCAAACAGGTAATTTAACTTCAACATCGCAATCGGTTATGAATTTGATCGGCGGTGTGGGTATGCAGTATGTAAAAATAGCGTACAAAGATTTGTCCACATATAAAAATAAAATATTATCAGACTATAACGCAGGGAAAGATAATGTTGAAAGAATTTTCTGATCTGGAGATGGAACATTCAGACCCTGAACAAGGAGGCGGATAAATGACATTAAAGGATGTTGAAACACAGACACCGGAAATATGTCTGGCGGCGGTAACGGAGAACGGCCTGGAACTGGAATACGTGAAAGAGCAATCGTTTTGAAATAATGCGGGATCGGGGCTGGACAAAAACCAGTATGGGCCTTAACTGCGTTCACTACAACAAATGCCTGGGGGACCCATGCATTCCTGGAATGAAAAGCAGGATGAGATAATAACCGGTCTGGCCTTTGGCAAGGCTTGAAATTAAATATAAAGGAGATTTGAGATGTTTGGCAGAAAAAAGCGGGATGACGGAAGGCCGGATACAGGTCAGGATAAAAATGCTGAATATTTTTATCAGGCGGGCAGGGAACAAACCAGAAATAACGAATATGACAAGGCCATAGAAAGCTTTTCCCGGGCCATTGAACTCAACCCGGAGGACTACGACACCTATTACTGGCGCGGAGGGTGTTATCACGACGAAGGTGAATACGACCGGGCCATCGCGGACTATGACAGGGCTATCGAACTGAAGCCGGATTACGCTACCGCGTATTACTGGCGCGGAGACTGTTATCGCAACAAAGGCGAACATGACCTGGCCATTGCGGACTATGACAGGGCCATTGAACTTCGGCCGGATTACGCTGCCGCTTATCGCTGGCGCGGAGACTGTTATCGCAACAAAGGTGAATACGACCGGGCCATGGCGGACATTTTCCGGGCCATTGAACTCAGGCCGGATTACGCTGATGCTTATTACTGGCGCGGAGGGTGTTATCACGACGAAGGCGAATACGACCTGGCCATCGCGGACTATGACCGGGTCATCGAACTGAAGCCGGATTACGCTGATGCTTATTACTGGCGGGGAGACTGTTATCGCAACAAAGACGAATACGACCTGGCCATCGCGGACTTTTCCCGGGCCGTCGAACTCAGGCCGGATTACGCTGACACCTATTACTGGCGCGGGATTTGTTATTTCAACAAAGGCGAATACGACCTGGCCATCACGGACTTTTCCCGGGCCGTCGAACTCAAGCCGGATTACACGGACGCTTATTACAGGCGCGGCCAGACATACTTCAAAACATTGAACTATACCCGTGCTCTGGAGAATTTTGATGATGTCATCGGACTTGATCCGTGTCATGCCAATGCCTGGCTTTTTCGGGGGAGAATCTATGGCGGTGATACTATGATTAGAATTGCTGACATTCTTGACAAAAACCCTGCCCAGGTAGATATAGACTATGACAAGGCCATTCTTTGCTTCAATAAAGCCCTTGAGTTTAGTCCCAATCCTGTCGGGGTACTATTTGCGCGGGCACAGATGTTTTCCCGAAAAGGTGATTTCGACCGGGAACTGGAAGACTGTAACGCGATTCTTGCCGTCGACCCGTCAAACAGCACGGCAATACTGGAAAAACGACGCTGCTATGTAAACAAAGACGAATACGACCGTGCCGTGGAAGACCTGAGCGCGGTCATAGATAAGGATCCCGCTAACGCGGAAGCCTGGTACAACCGGGCCAGGGTCTGGGAAGACCTTGGTGAAAACGAACTGGCCCTTGCGGACTATCAGGAGGCGGTCAAACAAGATCCCGCCTTCACCGAAGGGTATGTGGCCTTGGGAGACCTTTACGAAAAACTAGGCAAACACGGTAAAGCCGCCGCCGCTTATGAGGCGGCTGTACGGCAGAGTAAAGCCTAAAGGCAAGGGCCAGCGGCATAAAACACAGAGGAGGAACTTATGGCAATTGACATCAAGATTATTTTAGTTAAAAAAGGCAAGGCTCTGCGCGGGCAGGAAAAAACAGATGAGGCGATAGCGTGTTTTACCGAGGCGCTTAGCCTCGATCCTGAATACGTTGAAGCCTTAAAAGAACGGGCAAATACCTATGCCAACCTTGGAAAATTCGACGAAGCCGTCGCCGATTACAGCGAAATTATCCGTATTGAGCCTGACTCTGCCGAAGCGTATATGTACCGGGGCTATGCGTATGCCCGTAAAAACGACTTTGATAAAGCGATAGCGGATTTGATGGAGGCAATCAGAAAAGAACCATCCGGAACTGAATCCTACCGTATTTTGGGCGATATATGCCGCATGAAAGGAGGCGGAAGCGGCGGCGCCTTCCCTGAAGAAACAGTAACCACTGGGGATACCTACCGCCGTTACCGCGAAAAGTTTGACACCTTTCATTTTACCGGTGAGGTAAAAGAAGCGATTGAACGGGAACTGGAAAAACTGAATCAGGTAACCGATAATGATATTCCCTTTGAACCCAACAACTTCACGATTACCCAGGACTACCTTGATACAATCTTTGCCCTCCCCTGGAATGATACCCCCGGGGAAAGTTATACCCTGAAAGACGCGGAGAGAATTCTGGAGGAGGATCACTACGGCCTAAAGGATGTCAAAACCAGAATACTGGAATACCTTGCGGTGCGGAAGAAAAAAAACGATACCAGGGGGGCGATTCTCTGTCTGGTCGGTCCTCCGGGGGTCGGCAAAACATCCGTAGGCAAATCCATTGCCCGGGCCATGAACAAGGAATTTTTCCGTTTCTCCGTAGGCGGTATGAGTGACGAAGCGGAACTGCGGGGACACCGCAGGACCTATATAGGCGCCCAGCCCGGACAGATCATAAAGGGCTTAAAAGCCCAAAAAACAAAGTCCCCGGTCTGCCTTATCGACGAGGCCGATAAAATGAGCAAAAACTCCTGGCACGGCAATCCTTATTCGGCCCTGCTTGAAGTGCTCGACCCGGAACAGAACAACACCTTCCGCGACAACTATATCGATCTCCCCTTCGATCTGTCGAATGTCTTTTTCATCCTTACCGCGAACGAGCTTTCCCCAATACCGGAGCCGGTTCGGGATCGTATGGAGATAATTGAAATTCCCGGCTATATAGACACGGAAAAACTCCAGATAGCCAGAAATTATCTTATTCCAAAAACCCTGGAACGCTGCGGCCTCGATAAAAGCCGGATAAACTATTCCGACGAAGCCCTGCTTCACATCGCCAACGGATACGCAATCGAATCGGGGGTTCGGGAGTTGGAAAGAAGCCTGGATAAGATAAACCGCAAGGCGGTAAAAATCATCATCGAGGATGAGGAACGGAATTCCGCGCCGGAAGCCATGTTCCAGGTAAACAGCAGATCCGATGTCGAAAAATACCTTGGCAGGCCCCGGTACAATTACGACAAATCATCGGGGGATCTCTTAAAGGCCGACCGCCCCGGCATGGCCATAGGTCTTGTCGTTCTGAAGCCTGTGGGAATAGGAATGGCCTTTATATGCGAAGCGATCCCGGTTCCCGGTGAAAGGGGTTTTACCCTTACGGGTAATCTCCTGAAGGTTATGCGGGAATCCACCGAAATTGCCATGACTTATACCCAAAAGATCGCGATGGAAAATTATAATGTCGATGCGGCATGGTTTGAAAAAAACCACATCCACATTCATTTCCCTGAAGGCGCTACCCCGAAAGACGGCCCCTCCGCCGGAATTGCCATTGCCGTGGCGCTGCTCTCGCTGTTCACGAATAGGATCACGCGGCCGGATGTCGCCATGACCGGCGAACTTACCCTGGGGGGCCGGATTCTTTCCATCGGCGGCCTCAAGGAAAAGATCATCGGCGCTAAGCGCAACGGAGCGGAGCATGTCGTCTTTCCGAAGCAGAACATCCACGACCTGGATGAAATACCGGATATCGTAAAAGAAGGTATCCAGTTCCATCCGGTGGAGCGTTTTGAAGAAGTGTTGGCCATAGCCCTGCCGGAAACGTGAGGGCGCATGGCATCATTTTTAGGAAGGCATAAAATCCTGCTTTGTGTGTCATTCTTTGCCATTCTAGAATACACCGTCACGCCCCCGCCCCCCCTAAGCGGATACTTTCTGTTCTACCTTGAGACGGAAACCCAAATTATCAAGAACTTTTACCACTGTTAAAAATGAGGGATACCGGTGAAAATAGCCTTTGCGGTATACTCATTAACAGTATTACACAACTTACGCAAGGTAAAGCGTTTTTTTGACGGGAGCGCGGGGCGCAGGTCACCCAAAAAGTAAATTATCCACATTAGCCTTGTTAAATTGCGCCGCTTGACGCAAAATGTACGTTGCATGGACGAAAAAACCATTGAATTGCTGGAATTCAACCTGATACGGGAACGTGTGGCGGACTGCGCGCGCAGCGATGAGGCGCGGGAGCGGATACTGCGCGAAAAGCCGTTTACGGAGCGCGATAAGGTTACCCGGACAAAGCAGGCGGCCTCCGCCATCGTTTCGCGGATCACCGGCGGCGGCGCGGAGCCTCAGGGCCGGCTGCCCGCCATCGGCGCGTTGCTGCCGGTTTTGAATGTTGAGGGGGCTTCGCTCGGCGTGGAGGATGCCTTCGCCATTGGCAGCTTCGTGAGGGAGGGCGGCGCGCTGCTCCGCTGGCTGGGGGATATGGAGGCCGCCGCCGGGACGCCGGACTGTTCCGCCGTGGAGCGGGAGGTCTTTCGGGTTCTGGACGGGAACGGGGAACTCCGCGACCTGCCTGAGCTGCGCAGGATAAAAGAGCGGATAGCGGCGCTCAACAGGGAGGTTCAGACGCTGAGCGCATCTTACACAAACAACGAAAACTTGCGGCGTATGCTTCAGTCCGATCTGCCGTCCCAGCGGGACGGCAGGCTGGTCATCGCGCTCAAGCACCAGTTCAAGGGAAGGATACGCGGGATCGTCCACGAGGTTTCGGCAAGCGGACAGACGCTCTTTATCGAACCGGAAGAAATTGTCGAAAAAAACAACAAGATCACCGTTGAGCGGCGGCGTTTTGACGAGGAGGTGAGGCGCATACTCCGCGATCTGACGGCGAAAATTGCCGCCGGGAGAGAGGCGCTCTCACTGTTCCACGAACGGATAATTTTTTTGGACACCCTCCGGGCGCGGGCGCGCTATTCAAACAGCGCGGGAGGGGTGTTTCTTTCGCCGGATGACGCGCCGTCCGGCGGTGGACAGCCCGGCGCGATCATACTGAGGGCGGCGCGCCATCCGCTACTCGGCGTCAAAGCCGTCCCGATAGATATGCTGATGACGGCGCGCGTCCTTATCATCAGCGGGCCGAATACGGGCGGGAAGACGGCTGCCCTCAAAACTGCCGGCCTCTTTGTGCTGATGAATCAGTTCGGCCTGGCCCTTCCGCTTGAGGAAGGGAGCGCGCTGCCGGTTTTTGAAAGCGTGTTTGTTGACATAGGCGACGATCAGTCGCTGGAGAAGTCCCTTTCGACCTTTTCAGCGCATATAAGCACGATAGCCGCCATACTGAGGGACGCGGGGGACGCCTCGCTTGTGCTGCTCGATGAACTCTGCGCGGGAACTGACCCTGCCGAAGGCGGCGCGATCGCAATGGCCATACTGGACAGCATTTTGGAGAAAAACTGTTTTTGCATAGTAACAACCCACCACGGCGCGTTGAAAAACTATGCCTTTTCGAACAGCCGTGTCGAGAATGCCTCTGTCGAATTTGACCCCGCCACGCTGACCCCCGTATACCGCATCGTGATGGGACTACCCGGCGAGAGCCGTGCGCTGGACATCAGCCGGCACTACGGCCTTTCAGCCGGGCTTGTGGCCAGGGCGCGAAGCTACCTTGACGAAGGGCGCGGCGATGTCTCCGCGCTGATTGCGGGCCTAAAAGAAAAGAACCGCGCCGCCGAAGACGGCCTGCGGGAACTGGCGCTGGAAAAACAGCGCCTGCTGGAGGAACGGCGACAGGCCGACCTCCGGGAACTGCGCCTCCGCCAGAAGGAAGCGGAGTTACGGGAGGGCGCTGTTGGCAGCCTGCGCCGCCTGCTTGATGAAAGCCGCAAAACGCTCGAAAACCTTGTCCGCGAGGTGAAAGAGGGTGAGGTCAGCCGCGAAAAAACCTTGAAGGTGAAGGAATTTTTGCTGGAACTTGACAGGGCGGTGGATAGGGAAAGCGAGAACCTTGGGACGATGCAGGCGGAACTTTACGAGCAGGAAAAGGCCATTATGGGTGATGAGGACGGGCCGGCGGGTACGGAGATACGGCCCGGCCTTACCGTGCTTGCCGGCGGCAAGAGGCTGCGGGGCAAGGTACGCCGCCCGGCGAAAAAAGGTTTTTGGGTTGTGGAGATCGGTTCGGTATCGATGACCTTCCCGGAAAAGGAACTCGTTGTGGAAGGCCGTCCGCAAACCGCCGTAAAACCCGCATCGGTAAGCATAGACTACAGGCTGCCCGCAGGCGCGATAGCGCCTGAACTGAATGTGCGCGGGATGCGGCTGGCGGACGCGATAGAGGCGCTGCAACGGCATATAGACTCGGCCCTGGTCCTGGGGCTGAATGAGATTTCCGTCATCCACGGCAAAGGCGACGGCATCCTTCAGCTCGGCATCCACGACTACCTGAGAGGCCAAAACGTCGTAGCGGGCTACCATTTTTCCCACCCCGACATGGGCGGCTTCGGCAGAACCGAAGTTACGCTGAATCGGTAAACCGCCCGCCACGCCGCGTCACACGCCGCCTGCCACACGTTCCTCGCAGCCCGCCACGCCGCCGCCACATGGGGCAAAAATGTTTCGCGTGAAACAGACGGTTGCCCCGCAAACCAAGCAAAGTGTTTCACGTGAAACAAACGGCAAAAGACGCCGATACCGCCTTGTTGTTTTACGTGAAACGGAACGAGGGTCTCAGACAAATTGTTTCACGTGAAACAGGCGGTGATGACCGCCGCTGAAACACAGAATACAGTGCGCGATTCTCGCGGGGTTACGTGGGGAAAGTGTGTATGCCTTACTGTTGCCGGCCAGCCGAGAGCGGCAGCTCCAGGCCGATGCTTTGTAAAAATTGCTCGTCCAGCAGCAGGCCGGGCGTGTCCCCGTCAGCCGCGATTCGGCCATTCTGTAAAAAGATGACTCGTGTAGCGAGGTCAAGCGCCATGTCAAGGTCGTGTGTGGCGATGATCTTCGTACAGGGTATCGTTTTTAACAGGGCTATAAGGTTTTTTCGCGCGCGGGGATCGAGCGAAGCGGTGGGTTCATCAAGCAGGAGTATCTCCGGTTCCATGATTAAAATTGCGGCAAGGGCGGCGCGCTGCTTCTCGCCTCCGGAAAGTTTGTACGGCGCCCGTTCGGCAAGCCCGGCGGCCTCCACCAATTCCAGCGTCCTGGCCGCCTGCGCCTTTGCCGCGTTACAGTCCACCCCTTTCTTCATCACCCCAAACGCGACATCCTCCCAAACGGTAGGCATAAAAAGCTGGTCATCCGGCTCTTGAAAGACGATACCGCTGGCACGGCTCTTGCCGTCATTTTTTTGCGCAACGCCGTTTACCGTGATCGTGCCCGACACCGTTTTTAGGCATCCGGCAATCGCCTGTAGCAGCGTTGATTTCCCGGAACCGTTTGCGCCCGCGACACAGATACATTCGCCATCCGACACGGAAAAGTTTATACCCTCCAGAGATACGATTCTTTTATCATAAACGCACGATACATTTTGTAATGTCAGTTGAGCCATTTTGCAGACAGTATAGCCGATAGAAACGCCCATCACAAGGGCACAGCACCGTAGGCAGGCGGGTTACGCGCTTCAGCCTTGCGAGCAGTCCTGACAAGCAGGGTGGAGTTTGCGGTGAGCCCGCCAAAGGCGGGCGGCGCAAACTCCTATGCAAGCCGCAGGCTTGCACGCTGAGCGTGAAAGATAACGGGTTACGCGCTTAGGCAGAGCAGACCATCCCACCTTCACTATTCACTAAAGAAGGGGGGCGCATTTTCCCCGCCGTTTTCGCAAACCGCCACCGTTATCGCCGCGCCCCCCTACGCTCCAGCCGCTCCGCGGCTTTCGCTACCCCCCAATCCGGGGACACCATCGTACCGCGCGTCAGGCGCGCCACAGGCGCCCCTGACGGCGGCAAGTCGCAAGCGGCTTGTGAGGGGGGTGGAGTTTGCGTAGACAACCGCGAAGCGGTTGTCCAATCGCGTAGCGGCTTGCCGCTGTGTAGTGCGCCAGTGGCGCACTACACAGGCGGGTCGAGGGGGCTGACGAACTGGATTGCTTCGTACCCTGCGGGTACTCGCAATGACGAAGGCGAACTGGCAATTCAGAATGCCGTCATTGCGAAGAGCGAGCACCCGCCCATCGTCATTGCGAGGCGTGTAGCGCCAGCACAACCCACACGCGGTAGGAGGTATGTACCAGCCCTGCGGGGTACCAGCACCCATTTGTCATAAACGTGAAATGGTTGCTGCCCATCGCAAGCGCGTTCTTGTATACGGCTTGAAAAACCGGTAGTATATAATTTCCGGTTGCCGGCATGGACGGCGGCCGGTATCGAGGAGAGGAGTATGGGACTGGTATATACAGAGATTACATTGAAAAACGCGGTTGACGCGGGTAATGCCCATCGCGGTACAATCAGCGAAAAGGAAATACGCGCCGTAACGGTACAGGCGCTGGTGGACACCGGATCGGGAACGTTGGGAATAACCGAGGAAGTGAGAGAAAAACTTGGGCTGGACATACTGGGACTGCGGAGCGCCGAACTGGCGGACGGCGGTAAGCAGGTATGCCGCCTGACGGAGCCGGTGGACATCCATTGGAAAGACCGTCTTTGTACTTGCAGGGCGCTCGTGATACCGGGAGCTAAGGATGTGCTTTTGGGCGCGATACCGCTTGAATATATGGATCTGACTGTGCATCCGGCTGGAAACGACCTTACCGGCGCACACGGCGATGAAATTGTTTGTATGCTCAAATGACGTTTTAAAAATACATTACGCGCTTTTTATTCGCAGTGGCGAACGTATAGATTAAAACCCTTTCCGCCGTTTACATACCAGCTTCGTTTCGGGCCCTTCCCTAACCTCAGTAAACCGGCTCAATTGCCTCCCGTATTCCTCTCTTAGAGCGTTAACTAGGAGTGCCTTCTCGGTCAGCGACCGGTTCTCGCCGGAGACGCCCGCCGTAAAAACGGCGTTCACCGCTGCCGCGTTTCTTACATTGTCGCTAAACTTTTTCTGTTTTTTTGCCGCTTCGCCAAACGCTTTGCCAACCAGCACTACAGCGCCGGTAATCATCCCGATAAACGGCAGCATTGCCGAGAATGCCGTACCCAGTTTGAGCAGTATAGAGAATATGGGTTTTGAAAACTGCGAGGCTATTTTTTCGCCGATCTCCCCCATCTTGGGCGATATATTTTTCATCGAGGCTACAAAATTGTTTAAGCGTTGGTTGAGTTTCGCTATCCCTCCGCCTGTTCCCTCAACCCAGACCTTTCCCGCTTTTTCGCCATGTTCCTTGAAGGTGGTGGTCATTTTTTTTATTTCCGCCTGGACTTCGGCTATACCCTGTCTGAGCTCCTTTATATCCAGGCTCAGGCCGATTGCAATGCTTCCATCGTTTTCCGCCATAAAATTCTCCTTTACTTTTTACGCAAGATTGCCGATAATACGATTGTGAATAAAAATGTCTTGAAAGAATTTAAAACCGGCGCGATACTTTTTCTCCCGTTGATTATTCTGTTAGCAGTGGGGCTCACTATTTTCCCGACACCAGAGGAAGTTTCAGCGGCGAAGGTAAAGCTAATGTTAAGCGTGCCAAACGATGAATTGATTTTTGATGGTTCATCGCTCAGTGGGGAAAGAGCAAGAGAGGAAGCGATGAGACTTTGGAATGAAGAAAATCCCAAAACTGTCCGTATTCTTAACGCCCCATTTAATACGACCGAATACAGCGTCATGGTTTTCATCATTTGGGGTATATATGCGGTATTATTCATAATCCGGCGTTGTTGTATTGCCAGTCTCGCCGCTGCCGAGGCTAAAAAACTAAGGGAACCGAAACCCACGCAATAATCTATCAACTCGTCTAAATTAAAACTTATGCCTATTGTAATACTGCCGTCTGTTTCCGCCATATTTATACTCCTTTACTTTCTACAGTTTTACGCCGATAATGCCGATAATAAAGTATGAAAAAAAGCGTAAAGAAAACCGCATGGAAAATATACAAAA
>JAIRMP010000077.1 GCA_031258615.1 Spirochaetaceae bacterium
TGGATGTTCTTGTGGCCGAGATAGGTTCCACGACCACGCTTGTAAACGCCTTCCGGGATGTTTCAGGGGACGCGGTATTCTGGGGCCAGGGGCAGGCGCCCACATCCGTGTTGCAAGGCGATGTCCGCGTAGGGCTGGAGGGGGCGATCGACGCCCTTTGCAGGGCAAAGGGCGTGCCCTCAATCGAGTACAGCGAGATGCTTGCCACCTCCAGCGCCGCCGGCGGCCTTAAAATGACCGTCCACGGCCTCGTCTACGACATGACGGCGCGCGCCGCCAAGGAAGCCGCCCTGGGCGCGGGCGCTATAATACATCAGATAACGGCGGGCGCTCTCCACCGCTCCGATCTGGAACGGCTCAAAGAAATCCGCCCGAATCTGATAATGCTGGCCGGCGGGGTTGAGCACGGCGAGAGGGAGACGGCGCTTGACAACGCGGAAAAAATCCTCGCGCTGGGGCTTTCAGTCCCCGTGATATACGCGGGAAACTCGGACAACCACGGGGATATCAGGCTGATCTTCAAGGATAGCGCCGCGCCGCTCTATATCGTGGAGAATGTGTACCCAAAGATAGACGATTTGAACGTGGAGCCGGCCCGCAAGGTGATACAGGCGGCTTTTGAAGATCACATCGTTCACGCGCCCGGTATGGAAAAGGTACGCGACCTGGTGAACGGCCCCATCATGCCGACGCCGGGCGCGGTGATGGAGTGCGCGAGGCTGCTGTACGGCGAGATTGGCGACCTTGCCGTGCTGGACGTGGGCGGGGCGACTACAGACATTCATTCGGTTACCGCCGGCTCGGAAGAAATCGCCCGCATATCCACCGCGCCTGAGCCGCTGGCAAAACGCACGGTGGAAGGCGACCTCGGCGTTTACGTGAACGCGAAGAATGTGGCCGCCCTCATTGGGGAGGAGAAGCTGGCGGCGGAGATGGGCTTCCCGCTTGAGGAGGTTACCGCCAACTACAAGCCGATTCCCGAAACGGCAAACGAGGTGCGTTACGTGGAGAGGCTTACGCTGGAGGCTGTGCTACAGGCCGTGGAACGGCACTCCGGGCGCATACGCCACCTGTACGGGCCGGGAGGCCGCGTTACCATCGCGGAAGGCAAGGACCTGACGCAGGTGAGGTACATTATCGGCACAGGCGGCGCCCTCTCGCGGCTGCCGCGCCGGGTAGAGATCATGCGCTCTATAGCAACGCGCAACGGGAACGGGACTCTGCTTTTTCCCCCGGAAACGGCGGAAATCCTTGTGGACGATGATTACATCATGGCTTCGCTGGGGGCGCTTTCAAAACGGTATCCAAAAGCCGCGACGCGGCTTTTGAAAAAAAGTTTGGGCTTGGGCCCTGATGAATGAAAGAATTTTGGAGGACAAAAATGGGTAAAGAGAAAAATGAAGCGCGGAAACCGCGCAAGCCAAGGTTATGGGAAGCGTTGCTTTCGTTTGCGGTTTTAATAGCCGTCATGTCTGTGGGCATAGCGGTATTTGGGGTTGATCCCCACATCCCTATGATGATAGGCAGCGCGTTTGCCGCGGTGGTGGCGCTCCTACTTGGCTACAGTTGGAAACATATCGAAAAGGGTATGTTTGATGGCATCTACCAGGCATTGCAGGCGGTAATAATACTGGCAATCATAGGCGTACTTGTCGGCGTATGGCTGGTATCGGGCGTTGTGCCCACGATGATCTATTACGGGCTGAAGATCATCACGCCCGCCCTGTTCCTGGTGGCGAGCCTTTTGACCTGCTCGATAACATCGCTTGCTACCGGGACATCCTGGGGCACGGTCGGCACCATCGGCATAGCGCTGATGGGGGTGGCGTCCGGGCTTGGCATCCCGCTGCCTATGGCGGCTGGCGCTATCATCAGCGGGGCGTACTTCGGCGACAAGATGTCCCCGCTCAGCGACACGACAAACCTTGCCCCGGCCATGTCAGGCACGGACGTGTTTACCCACGTGAAGTTCATGCTCAAGTCCACCGTACCGGTGTACATAATCGTCCTGGTGATCTACCTGGTTTTGGGCCTCCGTTTTGCCGGAGACAGCACTGACCTCACCAACATAAATACGATTACCGAGGGGCTGCGCGGCACGTTCAACATAAACCCCGCCCTGCTGATACCGCCGGTAGTCGTCATAGTCTCGATAGCCCTCAAAGTGCCGGCCATACCAGGCATCTTCCTGGGTATAGTTACCGGCGGAATACTGGGGGCTATCGTGCAGGGAAACAGCTTTGGCGACCTGCTGGCCTGCGCTTACAGCGGCTTTGTCAGCGAAACCGGCGTTGGGGCGATTGACGAGCTTTTGACGAGCGGCGGCCTTGAGAACATGATGTACTCGATCTCGCTCACGATTCTGGCGATGATGTTCGGCGGCATCATGGAAAGCACAGGCCAGCTAGAGGTGATAGTAAACCAGCTCATTAAGCTGGCAAAAGGCGTAACTTCGCTCGTTACGCTGACTATACTGACCTGCCTGGGCAGCAACGCCTGTATGCCGGAACAGTACATCTCTATCGTGGTGCCGGGCCGTATGTACAACGCGTCGTACCGCAAGCGCGGCCTCCATCCAAAGATGCTGAGCAACGCGCTGGAAAGCTCAGGCACTGTAACGAGCGCGCTCGTGCCCTGGAATACCTGCGGCGTCTATATGTCCGGCGTGCTTGGAATATCGGTTATGCAGTACGCACCCTGGGCCTTTTTCAACTACCTCATGCCGCTGGCGGTAATAATCATGACGACCGCCGGCCTCCTCACCGTCAAAATCTCTGACGATCCGGACACCGTAATCGCCGTGGATAGTGAATAGTGATAAGGGGGGCGCAATTTCCACACCGTTTCCGCAAACCGCCGCCGTTGTCGCCGCGCCCCCCTGCCTCCAGCCGCCGCCGCCCGCAAGCGGGCTTAGGGCGTCTTCCGCCACCCCCCAAACCGGGGCATCTTCCCTCCCCCCACCTCACCGACAAGCCATTCCTTTATGTTGCGTTTTTCGTAGTCAAAGCTCACGCCTACTTTGACGAGCTTCTTGCCGCTGCCATGCCAGGGGAGCAGGTACTCCTTGTTGTCAATCTGCGCCAGCGCCTCCTCCGCGCTCCCGTTCAGCTTGAACTCAAAGCAGTAAACGTGCTTTTTCGTCACTACAAGCGTGTCTATACGTCCGTCCGCCGTCTGTACCTCGGACAGGCTGAACAAACCCAGCATCCTGAACACGAGGTGCGTTATCGTCTGGTAGTACCTTTCGTCCTTCAGATGTACGCCGTAAGGAATAGCCGCGAA
>JAIRMP010000243.1 GCA_031258615.1 Spirochaetaceae bacterium
CCATCGCGGTCAATCCGGTTTTCATAAAACTCTGGGCGCTGTTTCCAGCGAAAAACTTTTCTAACCCGCCGTTCCATGCGCCTAACAAATTCAGCTTGCTCATAGCAAACCTCCTTGGAAATCTATTCTACAAGAGAGGTTTATGCCTCTAAATGTAGTATAGTACCAATATCGTAGCGTTGCTTTAATAAATCAAGTAGGCACTTTTTTATTATATAGTATGTTTTTAGTAACTAATAGGAGAATAGAGTATTAGAGTCGTCTTTAGGAATACTTACACCTTCAACAAGTCCCGGTAAATCACATAATCATCGTCTGTGAATACGTTGAACACCACCCGCTGAATTGATGAGCCGGTTTTCAAACATTCGGCAACAGTCTTGACGGCTGTTTCCGCCGCTTCCTGTTGTGGGAATCCGAATGCTCCGGTGGAAATACAGCAGAACGCAATACTTTTAAGGCTATGTTCGGCGGCTAAGGCAAGGCATGAACGGTAGCAACTTGCAAGTTCAGCGCGGCGCTTTTGTGTTAATGTCCCTCGGACAATCGGCCCCACGGTATGAAGCACATAGCGGCTGGGCAAATTGTAGGCCGCCGTTATCTTGGCTAAGCCTGTCGCCTCGTCATGCCCCTGGGCTTGCATAAGCTCGGAACAGGCTTGACGGAGCTGCACTCCCGCAAAGGTATGGATAGCGTTGTCAATACAGGCATGACCCGGGACAAAACAACCAAGCAGCTTTGCATTGGCGGCGTTTACTATCGCGTCAAGGGCCAGCCGGGTAATATCCCCTTGCCAAAGGGCTAGGGGACTTTCCGGGCGGCAGGGTTGTATATCCGCAACAGCGACTATCCCCTTTTGCCGCGCTTCTTCCTGTAAGAATTCATCCTGTATCCTGATAAATTCTTGCGAAACAGGGCGCGGCGGACGTATATTTACGAGACCCCGGAGCAAAGCTCGTTTCTGAGTAAAACTCTCCGGTTTTGCTGTTTGGGTATATTCGGCCTGTAAATAATCAATGAGAAAATCAAGCCGTTCTTCCTGAGTCATGATAATTCCTTTTCTTGCAGTAAAGCCAAAATCGTTTGCCCCATATCTTCGGTAAACGTGATAGTACGCGCCTTGTTTGCGTTTTCGCCTGCGGGGTCATCGCGGTTTATTCGTATCAACCGGGCATTCGTGTTGGCATAGGTAAACTGTTCAAAGGGATAACGGATAACACCCGGCGTATTGAAACCCGCCCCCAATTCCAGATACGCGGTTTTCTTTTTGGCGCAGCAATTCAAAAAATCTTTATACCGGCTTTCCGCTTTATACCAGTTTTCATCCTGAACAAAAAAATCATTCTTGCGAACATTAATATCCATTTTTCCGCCGCATACCGGACATTGGGGAACAAGATTGCTTGGTATCCCGCAATCTTGCGTGGCGGCAACCATTGCGTTTACCGGTTCTTCATTATAATACAACGTATTATGGCAGGCTGCGGCGCATTGGAAATAGCCATAATCGCCTTGCACCATAAAGATTTTTTCTTCCGGGAAACCGGCTTTGTGAAATTGGTATTCGACATTGGTAGTTACTACAAAATAATTTTTTCCCCGCAGCAGGGACAAAAGATTTCGATAAAGCGCGGCTGCCGGCGGTTCATAACGGTTCAGACTGATATGTTTTGCCCAATACGCCCAAAATTCTTCCTCGGTCTGAAATGGGTAAAAGCTGGAGGTATACAAATCGGTAAACCCATATTTTTCAATGAACGGGGCAAAATTATCGGTAAACCGGCTGCCGGAATACTTGATGCCCGCGGCGTCTGAAAGCCCGGCTCCGCCGCCGGCCAGTATATATTCAGCCTCGCGCAGTACGGCTCCGGCTTGTTCTATTCGTGTTCTATAGTCCTTCATGGTTAGCCTGTTGTGTAATAAAATAATGCCGCAGCTTCAATAAGTCAAGCAGGCGCAATATTATAATATAGTAACTTTTTAGAAACTATTGACAAGGATGCGCGCTTTTGTTATATTGTTGTATAGGTATATTTTGGTAACTAGAGGAGGTTCTGTATGGTAACGAAAGAAGAACTGCCTGCTTGTCCCGTCGCTACAACGGTCAATTTGATTGGCAACAAGTGGAAACTCTTGATTTTGCGGGATTTGCTTGCCGGCACCAAGCGTTTTGGCGAGTTACGGAAGAGTGTAGCTGGTATCAGTCAAAAGGTTTTAACCGACAACCTGCGCGCCCTGGAAGAAGACGGCATTGTGGTACGAAAAATCTACGCGGAAGTCCCACCAAGGGTTGAATATTCGTTAAGTGAATTGGGGGAAACGCTCAGGCCCATCATTAAAGTTATGGAGCAATGGGGAACGGCGTACAAGGCGCGGTTTGAAGAAACGTAGAAAGTATTGTGTGTGGCGAAATTCCATCCAATACCGACAAAATAGCGGCTGGCGGGGTTGTCCATAGGACACCTTGCCGCTACCGCCAGCCGTGCTGCCAGTCCTGCCTTGTTCGCCGATTAATGTCCTTATTTACAAATGAGCCTGTTCCAAAACTCATTTATATTGGGGTATTTCTGTCGGTTGACAAAGAGGTAAGGAATTAACCGTGAAGGCGAATAAGGATGGCGTTTGCCGGTTTGACAGCCCGTCGGCTTTACAGGCACTAGTAAACACTCGCAAAACAGACAAATTGACGGCAAAACGCGAATTTGCCGGTAAAAACCTTATTGCCATGTATGGCGCCGCCTCAGTACCGCGGCGCTGATGCTTGAATAAAAAGGTGGGGCCTTTATTGGCGCCGCACCGTGTTGTATAATTGTATAACGCCCCTAGCACAACCCAAGTTGCGCCATGCGCAACCGTTGTGCTTGTTTCGGGCGCGGCATTGGGCGCCTTAGCGGTTAAATTCAACTGAGGGCTGTCGGTAAATACGGGCGGCCCAAGGTTCGCGCGGGGTTTTAAAACAGCCTCAAATAATAAATGTTTCTCCGTAAATAAATGTAACAGGGCCTTGGGCACTCCGTCCCCGCAACGCCCCCGGCATCAACCACGGAAAACCCTAGTCGCAGACTTAATCACGTTTAACCACAGACCGATTGCGCCAAATGGCATCGCAAGATTTAATCGGGGCGTTGAAACAAAAAATCCGTGTAACCTGAACCGCCATTTGGCGCAATTGGCGGACAAATATTCTTTGCTTGTCAACAGGGGGAGACTTTCCCTGCCAATTTTCCATTCCCCAATGCGTGGGCTTCCCTATACGCCTTTTTTGCGTTACAATGAGGAGACGTGAAGAAAAGACCGATTGCGGCGTTTATGCTGTTTCTCTATGATTGCGTGCGGCTGGGGCTTGTTTTGGGGCTAACCAAAGATTCGGCCGACATTCCCCTTGTTGCCGTGAACGCGCTTTTTCCGGTGGCGGGTTTCTTTTTGTTTGCCGGACCGCAGCAATACCACGAGTACGGGCCGCTGTATGTTGCGGGAAAGGCTTTCGGGGTGTTCGCCGGGCTGGCATGGATCTTCTTCGCGTTGAAAAACGGATTGCGCTTCCCGCTTTTGCCGCTGGCCAAGACCAATTACACGGTTTTCTCCCTTATAATACTGACTGTTGCCGATACACTGTCCCTTCTGGTTCGTTTATCGATCCATAAAGCGATGTCCAAACAGGAACCGCTCCCGCCGGTACAGCCAATGCAGCCGCTTCAACCGTTTGAATCAAGGGGAGACATAGCGTGAGAATCATACCGATCGCGTCGGGCAAGGGCGGCGTTGGGAAGAGCCTCCTCGCGGCGAACCTGTCGGTGGCGTTTGCCCAGAGGGGGATGCGGGTGGTGCTGGCCGACCTTGACCTGGGCGCGTCAAACCTCCATCTCATCATCGGCCACCGCAAGCCGGGGGGAAGCCTCGGATCGTTCCTCTCTGACGGAAAGTCGGCGTTTGCCAACGTTGTCGCCGAGACGGACATCGCGGGACTGCGCTTCATTCCCGGAGATGCGGAGATCCCCGGCATGGCGACCTTGAAACCGGCGGAACGGAGGCGGATCGTGCGGGGCTTTCAGTCGCTGAAAGCCGACACGGACATTCTCGTGCTGGATCTGGGCGCGGGGACGCACCAGCCTATTCTGGAGTTCTTTCTCACCTCTTCGACCGGCATCGTGGTGAGCGCGCCGACGGTGACGGCCATCCTCAACGCTTATGTGTTTCTCAAAAACGCGGTCTTCCGCCTCATGTACAACTCGTTTTCCAAGGGGAGTCCCGCGTTCAAACATATCGAGACCCTACGGAAAACCGAGAATGGGCTAAGGATGCTCTATCTGCCCCGGATGCTCACCGAGTTGGAAACGGTGGACGGCCCTTCCGTGACGGCGTTCAGGGCAAACATGGCCAAGTTCCGTCCGCGCCTCGTCATGAATATGCTGGACGACCCCAAGGACAGCGAAGTCGCGCTCAAGATCCGCCGTTCCTGCGAAGTGTATCTCGGCCTTTCGCTCGAACACTTAGGCATCCTCTACCGGGATGGCATTCAGGATACCGCCCTCGCCTCGCGTCTTCCGGTGGTGCTGTACAAGCCTGCCGCGATCATTTC
The DNA here is from genome assembly GCA_031258615.1 of Spirochaetaceae bacterium. Taxonomy (GTDB): domain Bacteria; phylum Spirochaetota; class Spirochaetia; order Treponematales; family Breznakiellaceae; genus JAIRMY01. The sequence continues at coordinate 4,580 of JAIRMP010000243.1, forward strand.
CCAGGGTATCTATCGTATCGCCGACAAACTGCTCGCCGCCGAGGAGGGCGAGGACTTTACCGCCACCACGGAAGACATCGACGCGAGCTTCGAGGAGGCCGCTTTTGAAGCTGAGAGCGATTTTGAGAACAAGATGGACTATGTGGAAGACCTCTTGCACTCAGGCGCCCTCTCCCAGGGAGACCTTTTGGAAACCGTCAAGACCCAGCAAATCGAGATCGCCAAGCTGAAAAAAGAAAACAACTTCTTAAAGCTCAAACTCAGCCGCGCGATCACTCAAGGATACCGCCCATGAACCTCTTATCAATCTCTTTTCCTTCGTGGCTGAAACCGGAGATCATTCCGGGCTTCCCGTTCCGCTGGTACGGCCTCATGTACATCGTGGCCTTCGGCATCGCCTACATCCTCTACCGCCGCCAAGTCCGCGAGCGGAACTTCCCCATAAGCGAGGACGAACTCCAGGGTCTCTTCTTCTGGTCGATCCTTTCCCTCGTTGTCGGCGCGCGCGTCTTCGCCGCCCTCGTCTATGAAACCAGCGACATCTACATCACGCAACCCTGGCTCATATTCTGGCCTTTCCGTGCCGGAAAGTTTGTCGGCCTCCAGGGGATGAGTTACCACGGCGGCGCAATCGGCGGGGCGGCGGCATTCCTCATCTATAGCAGGATCAAGAAATGGGATATCCGCGAAATCGCCGATATGTGGGCCCCGGCCATCCCGCTGGGCTACACCTTCGGCCGCCTCGGCAACTTCATCAACGCCGAACTTTACGGCCGCGCCACCACGATGCCTTGGGGCATGATCTTCCCCAATGCGGAACTCGTGAACGGCGCGAACCTCCCCCGCCATCCCTCCCAACTCTACGAAGCGTTCTTTGAAGGCATCGTCATGTTCGCCATCTTATGGTTCCTCCGCAATCGCAAACCCTTCAAAGGCTTTCTCTTCGGCCTCTACATAGTCCTCTACGGCTTCTTCCGCTTCTGCATCGAATACTTCCGCGAACCCGACCGCGATCTCGGATACCGCATCGAACTCCTTCCCAACGACCAACTCATCGCCCTAGCCCACCCCCTCACCAGCTTTTCTACCGGCCAAATTCTCTCTTTTGGCATGATCGTCGTTGGCATCGCCGTGATCATCCTCATGTCCCGCCTCCCCGGCCGCGAAGTGATCCGTATCTACACCGACTCAGGCGAAAAACCCGTCACCCAGGAAGAAAAAGCGGCGGAAGCAAAACAGAAGCGCAAACTGCGGAAGAGTTTGAAGAAACGTTAGGGGGAAGTCGCGGCAACGCAGTTGCCGACCCCTCGCTCCAGCTCTGCGGGCTTCCGCTACCCCCTCTGCGAGGGACACCCCCCGAAGGTATCGTAGACACCCCGCCTCCAGCCTTCATCACGGTATTCATCGCAGCTTCCCGCTTGCACATTTTTCGCGTAACCATTACAATGGTTCCCATGCTCTCGACAAGAACCGAAAAGACAGCATACGCCCTTCAGGGCTTCAGGGCTTCAGGGCTTCAGGGCTTCAGGGCTTCAGGGCTTCAGGGCTTCAGGGCTTCAGGGCTTCAGGGCT
>JAIRMP010000115.1 GCA_031258615.1 Spirochaetaceae bacterium
GTGGTTCATCCTCGGCATAGACAAGGGAAGCACACAGAACGCCCTTAATCGGTTTTTCGTACATTTCAAAGCGGCGGCATTGTTAACGGTTATGACGCCACAAGCATTCAGCCTGAGGCGGCAACAGGTGAAGTGGGAAGCCGTTCGGGAAGTATTCCAGACGAGCGTGAAAGGAAGCTACAACGAAGAGTTGAAGTACTGGCGTGGGGCATATCTGCTGCTGGCGGTAGACGGTAGCCGAGTAGCGTTGCCGGCTGACGCGGCGCTGCGGGCGTATTACGGGGCGACCGGGCATGACAAGAGCGCGGCAACGGCGCAGGCGTCAATACTGTATGATGTGATGAACGACATCATAGTGGACGCGCGGCTTGAGCCGTTGAAGGTGGATGAACGGACGCTGGCGGAGAAACACCTTGAGGCGCTTGCCGCCTTGGAACTGGACCTGGGTGGACGGAAGCCTCTTGTCATTTTTGACCGCGGGTATCCGTCGAAAGAATTTATTAAGTACTTACAGGAAAATGAAATAAAGTACTTGATGCGGGTGAGGAGAGGGTTCAACGCCCAGATAGACAGTATGCTGGAGGGAAGCAAACGGCTGGAGCTTGCCGATGGTATTCCGGTACGGGCGGTGGTGTTTACCCTGAGCGGCGGGGAACGGGAAGCGTTGATAACGAATCTTGAGGAAGAGGAAGTAGAGGAGGATGCGTTTCCTAAGTTGTATTACCAGAGATGGGCTATAGAGACAAAATACAACCAGGTGAAACAAAAGCTGGAGCTTGAGAACTTTAGCGGGAGGCTTGTGGATAATATCAAGCAGGATTTTTACGCGATGATGACGGTGTCGAACCTGCTGGCCTGTGGTTTGAGGGAAGCGAACCGGGAGGCGCGGCGGGAGCGGAGCGTTGACGGAGTGGAACGGAAATACGAATACCAGGTTAATGTGAACCACGCGGTTGGGGTGCTAAAAGACCAGCTTGTCAAGATACTGATAGCCGATGATTCATCGGTACGGAAACAATTATACATGGAACTGGTATCCGAGATAAAACGGCAGGTTGTTCCTGTCCGCCCAAACCGAAAGGTAAAAAGGAAGGAGTACTTGAAAAAGCCTCATTTTCACCACAATCACAAGTCGAACTGTTGATTGAGTAGGCAGGAGGAAACCGGCCCCATCTGTCTTTGTTACTTAACTTGATGACAGTGGGATGCCTCCTCATTCCTTCGTGAATAAATTTTTAATGCGGAACAGATGATTCAACTATTTTCCGGGGAAACACTAGATCGAAACGGAAGGAATCCTCGTTATTTGAAAACCGCAGCCGGCGGCAGAAAAGAGATTTTAATTTTTCACCGAGACTTGAAAATCCTGTTTTGTAAAAGTAAGCCGCCTTTTCCTGCCCTGAAAGTTTGGACGCGGCATCCTTCGTTACAAGCCCCTCGCGAATTGCCTGTTCGATTACCTTGTCCGTGTCCAGGCCGCCTCCGTCATGGCGGCAGGAAACATAAAGATTGCCGGCGTCAAGGCGCGCTTCAAACGTAAAGCGTTCAGGCTGTCCTTCCGGGCGATCGGCGCAAACGGGAAGCGCTTTTTCCGCAAGTTCCGTCATCAGTAATTTTAACGTTTCATTTTTGGAAAAACAGGCAAAGCTGTTCTCCGATTCGGTAAATTCAAGAATTGGCTTAACCGGTTTTTTGTTTTGAGGCGCGTCCACATTTTTTGTTTTGACGTTCGCTTCCCGCACAATCATAAGGAGTTTTTGTATGGTTGTTTCGTCGCCGATCCGTTCAACGACAAAATTAAGGCGACGTTTGTCAAAACCGCCGTCAAGATTCGCAAAACGGGCGCCCACTTCATGCAGCGGATTATTATTTTGCAGTTCATCGTCCGGTATTGAAACATCGAAAGCCTTGTCTATGAATGTGTCAATTTCTTTTAACTTTTTTTCGTCGAGAAATCCCGAGAAAACATCCATGATTGGTATTCCGGCCAACATATCCCGCCTGAAAATTTCTTCAAGGGCGCTGGAATAGGAGGGCAGTATGCATCCGTTTTTTTCCAGCAGAAATATGCCGTCCCGCACATACTCAAGGATGCTTTCATGTTCCTGGAGACGTTCATCAACTTCTTTTTTCAGATAGTGATGACAGTTTTCGGGGCGGTTAAGGCCGTTGAATATAGCTTCCGCCATGCCGCGGCAGCCGCCGTAGCCGCAGGCGGCGCAGTTAAGAAAGTCTGCCTCGCTCGTTTTTTTCATTCTCTGGTATATCACCGCGAGGTCTTTGTTGGTCGGCATCTTGTAGCCGGAAAGATTCTCGCTGCGATCCGTGTAGGAGCGGTCGTAAATTCCCGGCGCCCAGTACCGGTTCACCTCGCCCTTTATGCGGTTAAGGCCAAAAATAAGTTTGTTGCGCCGCGCCTGTTCATTTATCCGCGCTTCGATTTTGGTTTCCATCAGCTCGACAGGGTTGGCGAAATTTTCCGTGCCTGGCCCGCCGTTACAGCCGGTAAAACAACTGAGACAGTCGACCAAAAAAGGCGCCGCGTTTTCATTTATCATGCGGGGCAGTTCGTCAAGGTATTTGTAAACCGTAAAGGTTCCCTCAATGCGCCTTATCCGCGGACCAAGCGCGGGGGCATCGCGCAGAATCGTGGTTTTCAGGCCGCCGGGAGACGAAAACGATACTGCCCGCTCCGCCATCGGCCCGTCAAAGTCATGCGGCTTATAATCATCCAGGTATATACGGCGCTTTTTGAGGGTATGTTTGAACTGTGTCATCGTAACATTAAAATCAATATAGCCGGTCTCCTCAAACTCACGCTTTTTGGCGGCGCACGGCGATATTACCGCTATCTTCATGTCCGAGTACTGCGGAAAATAATTTTTTATCATTATCGCGGTATGCAGCATCGGGCTATGCACGGGCGCAAGGTATGGGATAAGCTGCGGCGCGTACAGTTCGCAGTAATTGACAATGGCCGGACAGGGCTGCGCTATGATCAGCTTGGGATTCTCTTTTCGAGCGTACTCAATGTAGCTTTTTACCGTTAATTCCGCGCCAAACGCGACATCAAAAACAGCCTTAACGCCGCACGATCTTAAAAAGCCTATCAGACGGAATATGTCGTCAAAAACGGCGGCGGCGGATGGGGCGACCATCACAACCATAGGCGCGCGCGCGTCAAGTTGGCTGAAAAATGCATCCGTATCGTCGTTTATCGAACGGGCACGGCTTGTGCAGGCGGTAATGCAGCGCCCGCAGCCCAGGCAGCGTTCCGGTATGATCGCTATCTTGTCGCCCGAACCGTCCATGCAGTGTTTTACGGGGCATACGGATATGCAGGAGTGACAGTTGTTACATTTTTCCGTATCGACTTTTATCAGCGGGGTCATTACAGAATCTCCTACTTCCCCTTACAGATAGCCTCCCAGAGGCCGTTAAGGTACGCGATACCTAGCGCGCGGTCGTAAAGGCCGTAACCGGGACGCCCTTCCTCGCCCCATATCATGCGCCCGTGGTCGGGCCGGATATACCCCTCGAAGCCCGTATCGTGCAGCGCCTTCATTATCTCGTAAACGTCCAGGCTGCCGCAGCCGGACGGGTGGGCCGTTTCGTGGAAGCTGACTGAAGAAAGCCGCCTTACGTTCCGGACATGGGCAAAGTGTATGCGGCCTGAAAAGCGCCGGATCATCGCCGGCAGGTCGTTATTTGCCCCGGCGCCCAGAGCTCCGCAGCATAATGTAAGGCCGTTGCGGGGGCTGTCCACCAGGCCGAGCAGACGTTCAAGGTCGTCCGCGCCGCGGGCTATGCGGGGAAAGCCGAACAGGTCCCAGGGCGGGTCGTCCGGGTGTATCGCCATGCTGACGCCGCACTCTTCGCAGGTAGGGATTATCCGCTCCAGAAAGTACTTTAAGTTCGCCACAAGGTCCGTTTCCGACACCTCCTTGTAGGCGTTGATCAGATCCTTTATGTGGGCTATCCGTTCCGGCTCCCAGCCGGGAAGCGAGTGTTTTTTGGCGTCCTCCATGAACATCTCAATTATGCCTTCAACGTCAAGCCTGTCCGAGTCGGCCTGCGAAAAGGCGGAAACCATTGAGCCGTCTTCAAGCGGGGTGTAAAGCGCGGTACGCACCCAGTCGAACACCGGCATAAAGTTATAGCAGATGACCTTGACGCCGTACTCGCTCAGGTTTCGTATCGTCTTCTTGTAATTTTCTATGCAGCGTCCCCGTCCCGGCGAGCCCGTCTTGATCGAATCGTGCACATTCACGCTCTCGATCACCTCAAGTTCAAGGCCGGCGTCATTCACCTCCTTCTTGAGCGCCGCGATCCTTTCCTTGGGCCAGACTTCCCCGGCGGGGATGTCGGAAACGGTTCCGACAACGCCGCTCAGACCGGGTATCTGCCTGAGCTGGGCAAGCGTTATTGTGTCGTCCTTTGAGCCAAACCAGCGGAAGGTCATCTTCATTCGCTAAAATCCTACCTTTTCAAAGCTGTCCACGCCATGATTGCAGAGCGGGCATATAAAATCGTCCGGCAGTTCCTCGCCCTCGTGGAAGTAACCGCAGACCTTGCAGATATAGCCCTTCTTTTTTGCCATAGCAAGGGGCGGCTTTGGCTTGATGTTGTCGGAATAGTACTGGTACGTTACGGACGGCGTGTTTGACAGCAACGCCGCCTCCGTTACATCCGCCGTGTACAGCGTGTGGGTGCCCCAGTCCGATGAAGAGATCACCTTGCAGGAGTAGAAGGCGTTCGAGTACCTGGGCGCGTAGACAAGTCCGTTTTCGCTCCGCTGCCTGTTTGTACACCCGGCAAACTTATCGACATTCCTGCCGCTCTGAAAGCCAAAGTGCTGAAACACCTTTAGCGGCGTATCGGTCGTCAGCACGGACACGTTGAACACGCCTGTTTTCAGGATAAGATCGTTGGTATAGTTTGCCTTTATCACAGCAACGTTGATCCGTTTGGGCGTATCGGTGAGCAGCACAGCCGAATTGATGATGCAGCCGTTGTCCTTGTCCCCGTCCCGGGCGGTTAGCAGGAACAGGCCATAGCTCATCTTGAAGAACGAAACGGGATTTAAGACCTTGGGGTCGTGCGGGGCGATCACATTTTTCGGCATAGTGTCCACAATTTTTGCGGCAAGCGCCTTGATCCCTTCCGCCTGCTCCTGTTTTACCGAAGAAAGCAGCGTTACAGGGTTGTCCAGGATGTTCCAGCCCGTCATCGACTCGCAGATTTCACGCATCAGATGCCCCGCGTTGGGCGCCCATGAGCCGTTTTCTATGAACGCGACCGTGCGGTTCTGTAAGTTGTGATGCCTTATGTCAAGCAGGGCCTCCTCCATCCTGATAAAAATTCCCGCGTTGTACGTGGTGGCGGCGAACACGAGGTGGCTGCAACGGAAGGCTTCCGACACGATTATCGAAGCGTCCGTTACCGAGACATCGTACACCACCATATTCCGGACGCCCGCCTCCGCGAGCGCGCTTGTAAGGATGTTTACCGCGTTTTCCGTGTTGCCGTACACCGAGGCGTACGCCACCATCACCGTGTTATCTTCCGGCGTGTAGGTAGCCCAGCGCTGGTACTTTTCGATAAAGTAGCCGATATTCTTGCGCCATATTGGGCCGTGCAGCGGACAAAGCAGGTCGATTTCCAGGCCGGCGGCCTTTGTCAGCAGGGACTGTACCTGATCGCCGTATTTGCCCACTATATTCGTGTAGTACCTCCTGGAGTCGTCCAGCCAATCCCGGTCAAAGTTTACCTCGTCCGCAAACAGGTTGCCGTTAATCGCGCCGAATGTTCCAAACGCGTCCGCTGAAAACAGGATTTTTAGCGATACCTCGTACGTTACCATCACCTCCGGCCAGTGAACCATAGGCGCCATCACAAACGCGAATGTCCGCTTTCCGGTACAGAGTGTGTCGCCTTCCTTCACGCAGTAGGCGCGGGAGTCCACGTCGAACGAAAAGAATTGCTTTATCATAGCGAAGGTTTTTTCGTTGGCAACGATTTTTGCTTCCGGGTAACGGAGGATAAGCTCTCCAAGCGCGGCGGCATGGTCAGGTTCCATGTGGTTTACCACAACATAGTCCAGTTTCCGCCGCTTGCCGCCGGCATCCCGCAGCAAAAAGTCAAGGTTTTCAAAGAAAACCGCGCTTACCGCCTTGTCAACAGTGTCGAGCAGCACGGTCTTCTCGTCCATCACAAGATAGCTGTTGTAGGAAACACCGCGCTGGCTGGGGTAAACGCCCTCAAATAATGATAAACGGCGATCATTGCCGCCTATCCAATAAATTCCGTCATGAATAAGTCTTTCATTGTGCATATAGCACCTCCAAAATGAATTAGCGCCTTTTCAAAACCTGCCTGTTTGGGAAAATTTGGAAAAGGCTTGAGAAAACCGGCCAACGGCCCGCGTTCCTTCTCACGTCAAACACAAGGCCGGACAGGTCTTGACTGCCCGGCCCTTTACTACAAATATTTCCTCAGAGTCTCGCGGACGGCGCCTTTGCCGGCCAGCAGCTCTTCAAAATAGCGTTCTATTTTTTCGGCAAGACCCGCCTCGTAAAGGTTCACCGCAAAGATTTTTTCGTTGGAAAGTATCGCGCGCAGCCTGCCCTTTGCCGTCTCCGGCCTGCCAAGCTCAACCCCGCTCAGGCTTTCCCTCAAAACGGGAAGCAGCGGATCGGGGCTTACCTCGAATTCGCGTCCCTCATCGTCGAGCCCCAGCAGGTAACGGCACCACGCCGCTATCGACAGCGGTATCAGCACAAGTTTATCCACATCCAGTTCCGCCCGCTTGTAGTACAGTTTTATCGTTTCGCCAAACCTTATGCCCAGCTTCTGCGAGGTGTCCGTCGCTATACGCTGCGGCGTGTCCGGGATGTTCGGGTTCGGGAAGCGTACCGTCAGCACTTCTTTTACAAACGCTTCCGGCTTTATGATGCCCGGGTCAGTTACCACCGGCATTCCTTCGTCGTACGCTATGCGATTCACCAGACGGGACAGGTCCTGATCGGCCATTTCCGCCGCTATGGACTTGTAGCCCAGGAGACAGCCGAACACGGCAAGCGCCGTATGGAGCGGGTTCAGGCAGGTACACACCTTCATCCTTTCAACCATGTCAACCGTATCGCGTGTGGTAAAATACACCCCTGCCTTCTCCAGCGGCGGCCTCCCGTTGGGAAACACATCCTCAATTACAAGATACTCAGCCTCTTCCGTGTTGACAAAGGCCGAGGTAACGGAGCCGCGCGGGGATTTCTCCACTTTCATGCCGGAAAACCCTATGCTTTCCAACTTGTCCGCCACCTTTTGCGACGGGTACGGCGTGATCTTGTCTATCATGCTGAGAGGAAAGGAAACCTTTTTAGCGTCATTCAGGTAATCGACAAAGCCCCGCTCCACCGTGCCGCGCTTCAGCCACTCGGACGCCGCCAGCGTTACCGCCGCCTTGAGACGGTCGCCGTTATGCGAAAAGTTATCCGTGCTGACGAGGGCAAGCGGGGCGGCGCCGTTTGTGTAACGCTCGTACAGCAGCGCGCATAGCTTCAGCATCACGTGGGATGGAGGGAGGAGGCCCTTGTCCAGTTCCGCCGCGACTTCAGTCCTTATGCCGCCGTCCATGCTTTTGAGGTCGTACCCCTTCTCCGTGATCGCCAGGCTCACGATCTGTAGCGACGGCTTGGCGAATATTGATTTCAGCCTGCCCCACGCTTCCGCGTTTGCGGTGTCCGCCCCTATTATGTCCGTAACGCTGCCTATAACCTGCGTAACCAGCGCGCCGTCCGCCTTCATCACCACCTGTAGTATCAGGTTATCGTGAGGGCGGTACAGGCTCCCTATGCTGCCGAAATCGTTCGGTACAACCGCTATCACGCCCGTAGCGCTTGCCCCGCTTTCCAGCAGCTTTTGGGCGAGGGCGGCGTGGTATGCCTTGAACAGGTTGCCCACGCCAAAATGCACCCAGCGCGGCGCGGCGTCCGTCGCCGCCTTCACAGCGTCCGGATCAAAGCCGGGTATGTGCACCCCTGCCTTCTCAAAATCCGGCCCGCAAGTTTTTATACAATTTTTTGTTAACTCCAGCATGATATCCTCCATATCTGAGGCGTAGGACGCCCATTCCAGCATCTTCCGCCGGGATCATTATACAAAATTACGGTTAACCATGTCAGCCCGACCGGCGGCAATTTGAGCTTTTAAATTTGGGTCCGCGTGTGGGTTGCGCCGCTGTCAGACAGGTCGTGCAAACCGTTGTTAGGCGTATTGACGGCCCCCTGACTGACACACGAGGCGGCTCATACCCTTTCCATAGGCGGTGTATCACGAAACGTCTGGCGTACTATGCCCCCGCCGTGTATGTATCACGAAAGTCTTTGCGTATCACCGGCTTGGGTGGGATGTATCGCACTAGGGGAGGCGCATATAAGACGTTATGCGCAATTGCGCTGAAATTGCATGAAAAAATATACATATAGGATAATTCACTATATGCAAAAAAGTACTCGACAATACATATGTCAATATAGTATTTTATAGATAGAGGTATTTATGAGGACTACATTAGAATTACCCGATGCTTTAGTTAATGAAGCAATGTCTATAACAAATATTCCCACAAAAACAGCATTAATAAAATATGCATTGGAAAATGTTATTCAAAGGGAAAAGATTAAAAATTTAGCAAATTATTTTGGTAAAATAACCCTGGATATTGATTTAGATAAATTAAGAAAAAGATGAAAGATAATCTCGTAGATTCTTCTGTATGGATTGAATATTTTAAAGGAAATCGGATGTATTCATTTATTACCGATTTAATATATACCAATGCAATTTGTACAAATGATATTATTTTGACAGAATTATTGCCGTCTATAATTCATAAAAAAGAAAATGAATTAGCGGATTTATTAAATAGTTTAAGAAAAAACATATTAATAATAGATTGGCAGGAAATACGAAATATACAAATATTAAATTTAAAGCATGGAAATAATAATGTCGGAATATCTGATATAATAATAGCACAAAATTGTATACAAAATGAATTAAAATTAATAACAAATGATAAACATTTTTGGATAATGACAAAATATATACCATTAAAATTATACACATAAAGCAGCGCAACTGCACATAACAGGACTGTATATGCTGCGCCCGCAGTAGCGGGCTTGGTCTTCCGTTTGCTAGGTCATTCCGCTGTGCTCCATTCCCACGCTTACTCCAGACACATTTTTGCGGTTGCTGGAAACCTACGGTTTCCTTTATCGCAACCGCAAAAACGTCATATACAGCCGGAACGAAATGCGGCTAAACACCTCTTTAATCCCCGTATCCTCTTTAATTCCCCGCCCCTTTGAGGCGTAAAACCGGGAGGGCAGGGTATTAAACCCCTCGGCACGAATACGCCCCCGGCTAATTCAGCAGCACCACGTTCTCCATGTGGTTCCAGCGTATGGCAATATCCGCAGGGCTTTCGGCAGCAATGTTTTTCAGGTTCTTGTTAGCGCCCAGTTCCAGGAGCAGCAGGATGTTTTCGGCGCTGCCCTGGCGGGCGGCGTAGTGGAGAATAGTATTGCCGGAGGCGTCCCTGGCGTTTATCGCCCTGCCTGAAAAGAGGGCGTATATTCCCTCGGCGCCCCTGGCAAGGACGATGTCGGCGGGAGTTCTGCCGTCTCCGGCCGTGGAGAAGGGATCGGAGCCTGAGTCGGAAAGGAGTTTGGCCGATTCCCAGGAGCCGAGCTCGGCGGCAAGACGCAGGGGGGTGCGTCCGTTGGAATCCACCGAGGTCTGACGCGCGCCCTGGTCAAGGATCACTTTGACTGTTGAGGCCGGGGCTTTTGCCCGCAGGGCGATGTGCAGGGCGGAGTTGCCGAAGTCGTCGCTGCCGTTTATGCGGTCCTTGGTAAGCAGGGCCGATACCATGCGGGGTGAGACGGCCAAAGCGATTAGGAAGGGCGTCTGGTCGCGGGTGTTCCGGGCGTGGATTGAAACGCCCATCCCCAGCAGCACATTTACAATATCATAACGCTCCATGGCGGCCGCCATATGCAGGGGCGTATCCCCCCGGATGTTTCTGGTCATGGGGTCCGCTCCCCGCGCGGTCAGGCGTTCCATTGATCCGGTATAGCCGGCCATGACCGCTTCCATGAAGGGGGTGTTGCCGTCGGCGTTGCGGACCTCGGGGTCGGCGCCCCGGTTTAAGAGGACGGCCTCGATATCGGTGATACCAAGGCGTACCGCATCGTGCAGGGGGGTGTTGCCGCTGAGGTTGTGGGCGTTGATGTCTATTCCCGACTCAATCAGGGTAAGGGCCGAATTTCTCGCGTTCCAGCGTACCGCGGCGTGAAGCGCCGAATTGCCGAAGGTGTCCCGCGTGTGCAGGTTTGCCTTGGCTGCGAGCAGGGTTTTTACCGTTGTGGAGCCGTCGTTCTTCACCGCCATGAACAGGGGAGTCTCCCCGGTGGCGTTGGGCGTTTCCACCGACACCCCCTGCTGGATGATAAAGGGAATATGCCCGTCCAGTTTCCACTGGGCCGCATAATGGAGCATGCTGTTTCCCAGTCCGTCCCTGGCGATGACCGTCCGGGGGTTGAACATCCACTGCCGTCTTCCGCCGGGGGAAACCAGGGCGAGGTACAGGGGGCTTTCACCCGCCGAGTTGGCGGCGAAGATATCCGCGCCCCGGGAAATGAGGAATTCCCCGCTTTCCTGCTGGTTGGTCCTCACCGCGATATGCAGGGCCGTCTCTCCCTCCTTGTTGCGGGCGTTGACCAGAGCCCGTTGATCCAGGATGAGCGAGATGATGGACGGATCGCCCCGGTTTTTGACCGCGGCGTGGAGCATAGTGTTTCCCGCGTTGTCGCTCTGGTGTACGGTTTCATCGGTGATGAGCGCGTCCAGGGCGAAGCCCTTATCCTGCATGGCCCGGTCAAAGGGGGTAACTCCCGAATTATCCGCGGCGAATACATCCGAACCGTAGACCAGAAGCAGGGGGATGATCTCAACGCGGTTTTCCTCCACCGCAAGGTACAGCGGTGTCTTTCCGTCGATGTTTCTGATGGAAGCATCGGCCCCGCCGCCCAGAAGGATTTGCGCCGCATAGGGACTGCGGTTCAGGGTAATGATAATGTGCAGGGGGGTTTCGCCGTGCTCGTCCCGCAGATTGGGGTTGGCCCCGTAGTCAAGGAAAAGGCCCAGGGCTTGTACCTGCTGCCCTGCGGGAATGCCGATGTGCATGGGCGTGTTCCCCTTGGCGTCCTGGGTGTTCACCTCGGCGCCCTGGTCCAGAAGCACCTGCATGATCCAGACATTGCCGGAACGGGCCGCCTCGTGCAGGGGCGTGGCCCCGGCGGTGTTCTTGAGGTTTACATCGGCCCTTTTTTCAATCAGGAACGCGATAAGGCCCTCGTGCCCTTCCCGCGCGGCGTAGTGCAGGGGGGCAAGCCCGTCGCTGCGGCGGGCGTTGTAGTTGGCGCTTCGGGCCGCGGGGGCGAAGTAGGGGAACAGGGGGTTATCCGAAACCGCTCCGGCGAGGATAAGCTGCTCGGCGATTTCCATGTGGTCCCGCGAATCCGGCCGGAGAAGGGCCAGATCGAGGGCGTTGTTCCCGTCTCTATCTTTTTTCGCCGGAACATTTTCCGAACTGTCGGCTGCCGCGAGAACAGCATTTACCGCCTGGACATTGCCGGCGATAGTCGCCAGGTGGAGAATGGTTCTTCCTTCAGGGTCGGTGGAGCTGACCGTGGCCGGAGTAAGAATAGCCTGTAAAAAAGTCCCGTCCCCTTCGACTGCAAGCGTGGCCGGGCTTGTCCAGCTCTTGATGGGCAGGTGGATATACGCCCCAGCCGAGGCAAGCAGTTTAGCAATCGCCGGATCGTTTTTTTCCGCGCTGATTCCCAGGGGGGTCTGTTCCTCGTCGTCCTGGGCGTCTACGTCGGCGCCAAGGGAGATAAAGAAGGCCGCCAGGGTTGTATCTCCCATTTCGGCGGCGTAGTGAAGCGGAGTTCTGCCGGAGGAATCCCGCTCGTGCACATCCACTTCCCCCAGAAAATAATTCCTGGCCCGGCTGTCGCCTTTGGCCAGCAGGGACCACACGTCCTCACGAGAGGCTTCAACCGGCTTTTGGGGAGCGGAGACGGGGGCGCTGCGGCAACCCGCTATAACCAGCATGAACACGCTAAAACCTGCGATAAACGCCCTGAAAAGAACTGTAGACTTCATACCATAGTATCGACAGATTTCCCTCGGTTTTGAAGATTCAGTACGGAATGCGCATTACCATTTTTAATGCGCCCGCCCCGCCCGGCAAAATTGCGTCCTTGACATTATCCGGCAAATCGTATTATAACATTCACATATTTGCGGCCTTGGTGGAACTGGTAGACACGCCAGCTTGAGGTGCTGGTGCCGAGAGGCATGGAAGTTCAAGTCTTCTAGGCCGCAAATCCTTACAGGACAAGGGATTAGCTGACCGAACAACGGAAGCTGTATCACACAAAAAGCCCCGAGGTACACAGAAAGGTACATTGATACCGGCGTTACCCTGGGGGAAGGTGGTATTATGCGACCGTTGAAACCCCATGCCCCCTATTGTATTTACCGTAAACAGACTAAAGCCGGGTATTTCTGGTACGTCCGCTATTGGGATGAAGCAAGCCGGAAATATGCCTGTATCCGATCAACCGGGATCCCCGTAAAGGGCCGGGGAGGCGGCCGGCATGACGCCGAGGAAGCGGCGCGGGTTATGCTCAAGACTATCCGTTTTACGCAGGAAGCCCCGGATAAACCGCTTATAAAATATGTAGCCGACTTTTGGACCTCCGATTCTCCCTATGTTCGGGAATGTGCCCAAATCAAAAAGAAGCCTTTATCCGCTGGATATATCAAACTTCACCATGAAGACGTAAAGCGGCATATTGAACCCTTTCAGGGTTTCCGGGGCGTTACGCTACGTTCTTTAACCGCAGGCAAGATTAGGGACTGGATGACCTGGGCCGCCGAGAAGGGAATGTCAGGCCGTCGAATCAATACGGTACTGCAATCCATGCGGATCGCTGTCCGCTATGCGGTCAGCCGGGAGGAACTGGACAGGGACCCTTTCAAAACTATCGGGGAAGCTGAGGAACAGTCGAAGGAAAAGGGGGTACTCACACCCGGCGAAGTTTCCCGGCTCATCCATGCCCCTGTAACGGACCCGCGTACCAGGCTTGCGGTGCTCCTTGGGATACTATGCGGTTTACGCCGAGGGGAAGTCCGGGGCATCTGCTGGGGGGATATTGGAGAAGGGATAATCACAGTGTGCCATAACTGGATAGACGGGGAGGGCATAAAGGCGCCGAAATGCAAGGGCGGGGCTATACGGGAAAACAAGCGGTCTGTTCCTTTCCCGGCTTCGGTTGCTTTGGCCATAGAGGCGGTCCGGCAAACATCGACAAACCCTGCCCCGGACTGTTTTGTCTTTGAGGGTATGCGCCGTCCGGGGGAACCTCTGAGCAACAACTTTTTCCGCCGGGCATTGGCCAGTGAGCTTGTAGCTATCGGCATAGACGATTCGGAACAGCGCCGGAGGAATCTTAGCTTTCACGGCTTACGGCACTCCTACATAACCCTGGGGAGGCTTGGGGGCATATCGGACATTGAGATACAGGCCCTAGCAGGGCACCGGTCCGGGGCGATGATGGAACGGTATAGCCACGCAAGCCAAGTGCTGGACTTCGAGGCGGCAAGGGAGAAGCTAGAAAAGGCGATAGGGGGTAACACGTAAACCCTGTAGCCCCGGACTACACGGACTACATAAAATAGGGGGTCTCTCTTTCATATATATATATAATATTTTTTATGAGGGAGTTACATAGACCACCCCTCACACCCCCCTGAAAACCACTTTACAGTATTTATCATGGCTAATTGCATGAAACATCTTGACACACTATGAAAAGAGTGGTATATAGAGATTATGCCGAAATTGTATCGGAAAAAAACAGAAACGGAAAAGGCTCTTCACGCAATCAAACTATGGGATATGTCCCCGGTAAAATTGCAGTATACCTTTGGCGGCGTTGCTTCCGAGTGGGGAAGAATCCTGAAAGGGCAACACCAACCGCACGGTGAGTATTTAACTATCCTCAGGGAAATAGCCAAACAAGGTAGTAATGCATTCTTTACTTGGGCGGCCAATAAAAAACTTGGAAAGAAAACCCGTAAAGGTGGAGTAGTTCCTCGTACAAAAAAAGTATTTGGATTATATGAGGAATTCCAAAGGGAAAAAATAGTTGAGAAAAGAATGCGGGGAATATATTTTGATGATTCTTATTCCTATTATGATGAATGCAGAACTGCAATGATAGAAATAAGTTACGAAGAACTACTTTATTTTGGATTAACTGAAGAAGAGCAAGGTACACGGGAAGATTTTTTAGATTTTCTCGATAGATGATTATAGTTATTTGAAATAATTGTTTCAATTTCCCGGCTGCAAGATGTAATTTGACCGTGATTTGATAGAAAGGTAAGCGATAGCACTTCGGGAAAGAGGACACAAAAAAGACCGTTGAGTTTTTGTGTGTCCAGGCCGTTCTTAAACTGTAGGCCTCCTGTCTCATTTTTCAAGGGGAAATCCCTTATGACAGAGGCCGAAATATGCCGCAATTTGTAACTGTTTCAGAATTTATATCCGCAACGCGGATCTCACGCCCTACGGTTTCCCGGAAAATCAAGACCGGAGAAATTCCCTCTACACGAATTGGTATACGCATATTAATTCCCGCTTCATTCCTTCAAGAACTTGAGGAGAAAGCCCGGGCACCCAAACAACTGGCAGAGGCGCAATAATGAACGGCTGGGACCAGGGAGAGGACCGGGCGGCATTGTTGTTAAAGTCAGTCGAGCCGGAATTGTTGCGGTTGCTGAGGAACGCCCCGAAATACGGGCTATGCGGAATCGATCTCGTTTTCCATGATTCCGAGATTATCCGCATTAACGTTAGAGCCGAGGTAACCCGGAAAGCAAGGCCCCGGACCGGGGGCCGCGTATGAGTGACGACTTATTCATCGAGAGGGCTTTCCTGGGTTCCATCTTATCCGGAGCGGAAATTCCCAACGTTACCGCCGGCATGTTTTCTTCCGGCGGACACAGGACGATATTCAAGGCATTGCAGGAATTAAAGGTATCCGTCAATTTTGACCACTCCCGAAAATCCAGGCGGCCGGTTGTTCGGCGGTAAAATTTATTGGGGGAGGTTCCGGGCAGCAGTCGGCTCCAGTCGTCGCCGGTATTCATTTTTGCGGCCTTCTCAAATATCCGCGTCAGGTATTTCGCAGGGTTCCAGTTGTTCGCCTTCGCCGTTTCTATCAGCGTATATAATTCACATGAGCTCTTAGCGCCGCAGGGCGAGCCGGACATCACCCGGTTTTTCCGTCCCATCACAAAGGGACGTATACCGCGCTCACACGCGTTGTTGTCAGGCGTCAACTGCCAGTCCTCTAGATACCGCGGCAGCGACGGCCATATCTTCAACGTGTAGCATATCGCACTCCCTATCTTGCTCGCGGGTGGAACCGCAGCCTGGTTTGCCATCAGCCACCCGTGCAACGCCGTTAATTTCGGTTCGCACGTTTCACGCCGTTCCGCTACAAATCGTTCCCGGTCTATTTCTTCATTTCGCAGCTTCTCCCGCAGTTCCCGTTCTACCTTGTATAATCCTTGTATCTGCTCAAGCGCCTGGTCGGCAAGGCCGGGCTGCGTCGTTATCTGTTTCGCTTCGAAAAAATGCCGCCTCACATGCGCAAAACATCCTACGTGTACTACCCCCGTAAGGTCTTGCTCCGCCGCCGATTCATAACAGCCGTATCCGTCGCTTTGTAAATACCCGGAAAAACCGGACAGCAGTTCCGTGATATGTTTCTTTTCCCGGGTTTCCTGATACTCATACCACAACACCGGCT